>JAKITY010000027.1 GCA_021647835.1 Flavobacteriaceae bacterium
AAATGCCTTTATTATGAAAATTAGAAAACATATTGATTGAATATATCACTATTACTCCTTATTTTTTATAACTGGCTAAAAATCAACAATAAATTATGTCGTCTAAGTGTATAACTCAATAAATTTTAAAACTAGAAAATGAAAAAGAGAATTATAGGAATTGATGTTGCACGAGCATTCGCAATTATAGGAATGATAATCGTTAATTTCAAAATTGCTTTTGGAGATAAAGGAAGTCATTTTTTTAAACTATTTGCAAGTATTTTTGAAGGAAAAGCATCTGCAACATTTGTGGTGCTTGCAGGCGTAGGAATTGCGTTTATAACAAATAGTGCAGTTAAAAATAACGATACCGTAAAACTCAAAACAGCACAAAAAAAAATCATCAAAAGAGCTCTTTTTCTCTTCATTGTAGGCTTGTTATATATGCCAATTTGGATGGCTGATATTTTGCATTTTTACGGAATTTATATGCTGATAACCGTACTTTTTATTTCGAGTAAACATAAAATAATATTCAATACTGCGTTGCTATTAATACTATTGTATCCAATTTTGATGTTGTTTTTGGACTATGATATTGGATGGAATTATGAAACTTATGAATATGCTGATTTTTGGTCAGTTTCGGGGTTTTTCCGCAATTTGTTTTACAACGGTTTTCATCCTGTAATTCCTTGGGTATCTTTTATGTTGTTGGGTTTGTGGTTTGGAAAACAGGATTTAACCAATCAAAGTTTCGTTAAAAAAGCACTTAAAGTAAGTTTTGCAATTTTTATTTCAACACTTCTTATTTCATCCGTTTTAATTGCTCTTCTTTCCGAAGGAAACCCAACAACACTTATAGAATTAAAGGAAATACTCGGAACAAGCCCAATGCCTCCATTACCAATATATATGATTTCAGGAAGTTCAATTGCCATTTTTGTGATTTCGCTATGTATTTTGATAGCCAAAAAATATGAAAACAACTTTATAATTACAGCCTTACATAAAACAGGACAACTTTCGCTGACTTTTTATGTTGCTCATGTACTTATAGGAATGGGAATTATTGAATTTATCAATCCTCAAAAAATGGGAAGATACACAATTGAGTTTTCGGTTATATATGCATTAATTTTTAGCGTACTTTGTATTTTATTTGCAGTTGTTTGGACAAAATATAGGCAAAATGGTCCTTTGGAATGGTTGATAAAAAAAATAACGAAGTAGGTTTAAGTTTAAAGAAACCTACTTATTCTGAATAAATGTGTACTTTTACAGCCTTTATGACAATAAACATAAAGGAGTTTAGTTAAAGACAAGTACAAATCAATTTAGATTGAAAAAAAAAATAAAAAAATATATTTACTTATTTGTAGTGCTGTTTGCTATCAGTTGCTCAACAAAAAAAGATGCTTTTTTAAATCGGAGTTTCCATTCAGTAAACACAAAATTTAATGTGTTATATAATGGAGATGTTGCATTTCAAAAAGGACTTAAAGAACTCAACTCAAAATACAAAGATGATTATTGGAAAAGACTTCCGATAGAACCTTTAAAAGTTGAAGAGCTAGCAATTCCTGGAATAAAGGGAACAAATGATAATTCTAACGAATCATTTGAAAAAGCAGAAGAAAAAGCAGTAAAAGCAGTTCAGAAGCATTCAATGCAAATTGCTGGTAAAGAACGGAATAACCAAATAGATGAGGCTTATTTATTATTAGGGAAATCACGTTATTATTCACAAAGATTTGTTCCAGCACTCGAAGCATTTAATTATGTATTACAAAAATATCCAACGGCAGATTTAATTCACGAGACAAGAATATGGAAAGCCAAAACGCAGTTGAGATTAAATAACGAAGAGCAAGCACTTCAGTTATTACAATTTATGCTAAAAAAAGAAGAACTCCTTGAAGAGGATATTCTTGAAAAAGCACACACAGCAATTGCAATGGTTTATACCGAAATGGATAGTACAGACCAAGTTGTTCATCACCTTAAAAGAGCAACTATTACTGATAATGATAAAGAACAAAGAGCACGTAATTTATTTATTTTAGGACAAGTATATCGAGAAAGAAATGATATTGATTCTTCTCAAACAGCATTTCAACAAGTTATTGAGATGAAGAAAATTCCATATAAATATAGAATCCATTCACAAATAGAAAAAGCAAAAAACCTATCTGATAGTACAGATACAAATGCACTTATCGAAACACTTGATAAATTGATAAAAGATAGAGATAACCGTCCGTATTTAGATGAATTGCATTATCAAACAGGATTGGTGCATCAAAAACTTGGTAGAATAGATGTCTCAGAAGAGCATTTTGTAAAATCAGTTCATACAAAAAATGCAAAACCCTTTCAACAAGGACTTTCTTATGAAGAATTAGGAAATATTTATTTTGATAAAGCGAAATTTGTTGATGCAGGAGCATATTACGATAGTGTACTTTCGATTCCTGTGGCAAATAAAAATACAAAGCGTTTGCGCAGACTGAAAA
Organism: Flavobacteriaceae bacterium; assembly: GCA_021647835.1. Classification (GTDB taxonomy): domain Bacteria; phylum Bacteroidota; class Bacteroidia; order Flavobacteriales; family Flavobacteriaceae; genus Urechidicola. The sequence goes on from JAKITY010000027.1 coordinate 2,499, forward strand.
GAAAACGTGAGAATTTGGAAGAGGTTATTTCGTTTGAAGAAATTACTCAGAAAACAGACAGTATTTTAGATATTGTCGCTATGAGTAAAGAAGAACAAACAGCGTTTTTCCAAGCACATATTGATAAATTAAAAGAAGCAGAAGAAAAGGCAAAACAAGAAACTTTAAATGCAGGTTTTGGGTCATTTGACGATGCAAGAAATCAAGCATCTGGAAATGGAAAATGGTATTTTTACAACACACAAGTTGTAGGTTTTGGCGCACAAGAATTTCAACGGGTTTGGGGAAATAGACCTTTGGAAGACAATTGGCGCTTATCTGACAAATCAGTATTTAGAAATGAAGAAGTAGAGGAAAGTACAGAAATTGTTGCTGATGAAATTGAAGATTCAAAAAAGTATGATATTGCATCTTATTTAGAGAGAATTCCAACAGAAAATAGCGCTATAGACAGTATAAAATCAGTAAGAAATGATGCGTATTATAATTTAGGGTTGATTTATAAAGAACAATTTAAAGTATATGAATTAGCGACTGATAAGTTTGAAAAACTACTTACCTTTTCTCCTGAAGAGCGATTAATTCTCCCAACAAAATATCATTTGTATAAGGCATATTTAGCGATTAATTCACCAAAAGCATCAAATTATAAAAAAGAGATTACAACCAATTATGCTGATTCAAAATACGCAAAACTTATTTTAAATCCACAATCGATTCTTGAAGATGTTGATGATGAAAATTCTCCAGAAAACGTTTATAAAAAAATGTTTTATGAATATGAAGAGAAGAAATATGATGAAGTAATTATAAAAACAGAAACCGCGATTAAACAATATACAGATTTACCAATTTTACCTAAATTTGAATTGTTAAGAGCCTATGCTATTGGTAAAAAAGACGGAATTGAAGCGTTTAGAACAGCATTAGAATTTGTAAAATTAAATTATTCAAACACCGAAGAAGGAAAAAAAGCAGCACAAGTTATAGAGACAATAAGCGCACAATAAATTTATTAACCAAAAACCCCCACAAATTATGTTTTCAGAGAAAAAAAAGAATCCAAATCAAGTTTTAGAACGAAATATTATAGCAAAAAATACTTCAATTGTTGGAGATATTAATTCAGAAGGCGACTTTAGAGTTGATGGTCTTGTAGAAGGAACTATTAAAACAACAGGAAGAGTTGTGATTGGCACTCAAGGAACTGTAAAAGGAACCATAGAATGCTCAAATGCCGATATTGAAGGTGTTTTTTCTGGCAAATTGATTGTTAGTGAGTTATTATCTTTAAAAGCATCTGCTAAAATTAATGGCGAAGTAATTATCAATAAGCTTTCAGTAGAGCCAAATGCAACATTTAACGCAACATGTACTATGAAAAGTGGCGTTAAAGAATTGAAGACAGATGAAAGAAAAAAAGTCGAAAAAACCGCGTAATAAATATTTAAAGTTCTCTGGTGCTGGCTTACAAATGGGATTAACAATTTATTTTGGTAATCTATTAGGAAAATGGCTAGATCAAAAATATACACAGCAAGTATCTTTAGAAAGTATTATAACCCTATTAGCTGTATTTATAGCAATGTACACCTTAATAAAACTTGCCATTAACATATCAAAATAAATTTGAAACAAATAAGCATCTATTTAGCAATACTCTTTGCTACTCTATTAATATCATTTAGCATTCACAACAATATAATTATAGGTCAAGGAATTGACTTGTCTTTTTCTTTAAGTCAAGTATATTCATTTCATTTTATAAGTTTCTTTACAATCTGCCTCTTGTTTCATATAGTGTCTTTTAATAAAAAAATAAATCAAGTTTTAGGTTTTTACTACTTAACAACAATATTTTTGAAAATTATTTTATTTATCTTTATTTTTAAACCAATTTTTGAAAATTCACTAACAAATATAGAGGCTATAAGTTTATTAACACCTTTAAGCCTATCATTAACTATAGAAGTGTTTTTCATTTCTAAATTATTAAAGAAAATTATGTGAAAATAAACGTAAAAAAGGGCTATAAATTTAATTAATTATGTAGTTTTGCACAGAATTTTAAAAAATGTTATTTCATTACTCTTTTTTATGAACACAACGAGACAATCTATTAAATATTTATTTATCCTTATGTTTGTTTTTTCATCTGTAAGTTACGCGGGTGACCCTGATAAAAAAGATATTGATAACAATATTATAGATACCGATTCTGAGATTGAAGCTTATATAATGCATCACCTTAAAGATTCGCATGATTTCAATTTTTTTTCATATACTAATTCTAAGGGTAAGCGAATTCATCTCGGTTTTCCTTTACCTGTAATAGTTTGGTCTAATGGCGGTTTTACTACTTTTATGTCATCTGCATTTAAACATGATGATAATGGAACTGTAATTGTTGAAAAAAATAATCAAAAATTCACTAAATATCACACCAAAATTTATGTTTTAAATAGTAATGAAAACTCAATTGTTTTTGATAAAGATCATTACCCAAAAAATGCGAATAAGGTATTAGACTTATCAATAACCAAAAGTGTATTTGGAATATTACTTATTGGCTTATTAATGTTATTTGGGTTTTCTAAATTAGCAAAACAGTACACTACTAAAAAAATACCTACAGGTTTTGGAAGGATATTAGAACCTTTAGTTTTATATGTAAGAGATGATATTGCAAGACCAAATATTGGTGAAAAACACTACAAAAAATTTACGGGATATTTATTAACTGTTTTCTTTTTTATATGGATATTAAATTTATTAGGTCTAACTCCATTAGGCTTTAATGTAACTGGACAAATAGCAGTAACAGCATCATTAGCAATTTTTACGTTAATTATATATGCTTTTAGTGGCAATAAAGATTTTTGGGGTCATATTTTATGGATGCCAGGTGTTCCTGTATTAATTCGTCCTGTACTTGCAGTTATAGAATTAGTAGGTACATTTATAATAAAACCATTCTCATTACTTGTACGTCTGTTTGCTAACATATCTGCTGGGCATATAATAATAATGAGTTTAATTGCAATTACATTTACCTTAAGAGAATCATTAGGTACAGCAGGAGCAACAATACTATCGTTAGTCTTGTCGTTTTTTATATTATTAATAGAATTATTAGTGGCTTTTTTACAAGCATACATTTTTACTATGCTTTCTGCATTGTTTATAGGAATGTCTGTAGAAGAACACGATCATTAGTGAAAGAGTTTGTTTAATTTTTAAAATCAATTTTTATGACAATTCCAAATTTAGTAGGAGCAGGTTTAATAGTTATTGGTGCAGGGATTGGATTAGGAAAAATCGGCGGAAGTGCAATGGAAGGTATTGCACGTCAACCTGAGGCTTCTGGGAAAATCCAAACTGCCATGATTATTATTGCCGCTTTATTAGAAGGGCTAGCATTCGGTGCATTATTCTTAGGAAAATAATCGAATCTGTAAAAAAACATTTTCCTGTAACGGTTGGTTGCAGGGAATGTTTAATTTTAAACAAAAAAACACTTTAAACTTATAAACAATGGAACAATTAATAAACGATTTTTCTCCTGGTTTATTTATCATACAAACAATTCTTTTTTTAGGGTTAATATTCTTAATGGTTAAATTTGCTTGGAAACCTATTTTAGATGCTGTTAATGAACGTGAAGACGGCATTAAAGACGCTTTGGAATCAGCCGAAGAAGCTCGTAAAGAAATGCAAAACCTTACTGCGGATAACGAACGTATTTTAAAAGAAGCGCGTGCAGAAAGAGATGCAATGATGAAAGATGCACGTGAAATAAAAGAAAAAATGCTGGTTGAAGCAAAAGACGAAGCGAAAGCAGCAGCAACCAAAATTATGGAACAAGCGCAAGTAGCCATACAATCTGAAAAACAAGCAGCAATGGCATCTATTAGAAGTCAAGTTGCAGAATTATCAGTAGGAATTGCAGAAAAATTTGTGAGAAAAGAATTGGCAAACGATACTGAGCAATCGCAATTAATAGCACAGTTATTAGAAGAAGTTACAATCCGCTAAAAAAACAGCAATGAGTAATCATAGAGTCGCAATACGATACGCAAAAGCAATATTAGATTTCTCTAAAGAGCAAAATTCTTTAGACGAAACCTATGCCAATATGCAATTAATTGAAACAACAATTGCTGAAAATGTTGAATTGCAAAATGCGTTGAATAATTCAATTGTAAAATTAGAGGTTAAAAAAAATATTTTATTAGCCGTTTTTGAAGGCAATATAAATACGGTTTCTAAAAAACTGATAGACTTATTAATCAGCAATAAAAGAATTGCATATTTTGGAGCAGTTGCTTCACAATTTGTAACTTTATATGATGTCGAAAAAGGAAAACAAACCGCAACAGTAACAACGGCAATTCCTTTAACAGACGCTTTAAAAACGCAAGTTTTAGCAAAAGTAAAAGAATTAACAGGAAAAGAAGCAATACTTGAAAATAAGATAGATACAACAATTTTAGGCGGATTTATCCTGCGTATTGGCGATATTCAATACGATGCAAGTATTTCAAATAAGCTGAATAGTCTAAAAAGACAATTTAGCGCATAAAAAAATCAGTACAAAGAAAAAATAGTTTTAAAAAAAACAATTAAAATGGCAACAATAAAACCAGCTGAAGTATCAGCAATTTTAAAACAACAATTAGCAAGTTTTGACGGAAACGCATCACTTGACGAAGTAGGAACAGTATTACAAATAGGTGACGGTATTGCACGTGTTTACGGTCTTGCAAATGTTCAATATGGAGAGTTAGTTCAGTTTGAAGGCGGATTAGAAGGAATCGTTTTGAACCTCGAACAAGACAATGTAGGAGTTGTATTATTAGGAAATTCAATAGGCGTAAAAGAAGGTGCAATCGTAAAACGTACAGAACGTATTGCTTCCTTGCAAGTTGGAGAAGGAATTGTAGGTAGAGTTGTAAATACACTTGGTCAACCAATTGATGGAAAAGGACCTATTCAAGGAGAAACTTTTGAAATGCCATTAGAACGTAAAGCGCCAGGAGTTATATATCGTGAGCCAGTTACAGAGCCAATGCAAACAGGAATTAAAGCAATTGATGCAATGATTCCGGTTGGTAGAGGACAACGTGAATTGATTATTGGCGATCGTCAAACAGGAAAATCTACCGTTGCAATTGATACTATTATCAACCAAAAAGAATTTTACGATGCAGGAGAACCTGTATATTGTATCTATGTTGCCATAGGTCAAAAAGCATCTACTGTTGCAGGAATTGTAGCATTGTTTGAAGAAACAGGAGCATTGGCATACACAACAATTGTTGCTGCAAATGCATCTGATCCTGCACCAATGCAAGTATATGCACCAATGGCTGGAGCAGCAATTGGAGAGTATTTTAGAGATACAGGTCGCCCAGCATTAATTGTATTTGATGACTTATCAAAACAAGCAGTTGCCTACCGTGAAGTATCCTTATTATTAAGAAGACCGCCAGGACGTGAGGCATATCCAGGAGATGTATTTTATCTTCACTCGCGTTTATTAGAACGTTCGGCAAAAATAATTAATGATGATAAAATTGCACAGGAAATGAATGATGTTCCTGCTTCATTAATAGGAAAAATAAAAGGAGGCGGATCTTTAACAGCATTGCCAATTATTGAAACGCAAGCAGGCGATGTATCAGCATATATTCCAACAAATGTAATTTCGATTACGGATGGACAAATATTCTTAGATGGAGATTTATTTAATTCAGGAGTTCGTCCAGCAATTAACGTAGGTATTTCGGTATCTCGTGTTGGAGGAAATGCACAGATTAAATCTATGAAAAAAGTATCGGGAACTTTAAAACTGGATCAAGCACAATATCGCGAATTAGAAGCATTTGCTAAGTTTGGTTCTGATTTAGATGCTGCAACAATGAATGTAATTTCAAAAGGGCAACGAAATGTTGAAATTTTAAAACAAGCACAAGCAAGTCCATTAACCGTTGAAGATCAAACAGCAATTATTTATGCAGGATCTAAAAACTTATTAAAAGACGTTCCTGTGAATAAAGTAAAGGAATTTGAAACAAATTATTTGGAGTATTTAAATGCAAAACATAGAGACGCTTTAGACACTTTAAAATCAGGAAAACTAACAGATGAAGTTATTGATGTGTTAGTTGGCGCTGCAAAAGAAATTTCGGCACAGTATTAATATCAGTTAGCAGTGTTCAGTTAGCAGTCGCCGTTGGCAGTTCTAAAGAAGAAGTGTTTAAACGACTAACCAACAGAGAACTAAACACTGCTAACTGCGACTGCCAGCTGCCAGCTGAACACTGAACACTGCCAACCAAATACTAAACACTAAGAAAATGGCAAATTTAAAAGAAATACGCAATAGAATTACATCCATCGCTTCAACGATGCAGATTACAAAAGCCATGAAAATGGTGTCTGCTGCAAAGTTGAATAAGGCAAAAGATGCGATTACACAAATGCGTCCTTATGCTGAAAAACTGACGCAATTATTACAAAGTTTAAGCGCAACTTTAGATGCAGATGCTGGAGGTTCTTTTTCTGAAGAACGCGAAATATCAAAAGTTTTATTAATTACAATTACCTCAAATAGAGGTTTGTGTGGAGGTTTTAACTCTTCTATAATTAAAGGAACAACAAAATATATTGAAGAAAATTATCAAGAGAAAGATGTTGATATTTTGGCAATTGGTAAAAAAGGAGCTGATTTATTAGGTGGAAAATTCAATGTAATCGAACGTAATACAGAAGTTTTTGATGATTTAACATTCAATAACGTTGCAGAAATTGCTCAAAAAGCAATGGATTTATATATTGATGGAACCTATGATAGAATAGAAATTATCTACAATCAATTTAAAAATGCAGCAACACAAATCGTACAGATAGAGCAATTTTTACCAATACAAAAAGTAGAAGAAGAAGTAACTACAAATTTAGATTACCTTTTTGAACCGTCTAAAGAAGAAATTGTGTTACAATTGATTCCAAAGTCATTAAAAACACAAATGTATAAGGCAGTAAGAGATTCGTATGCTTCTGAACACGGCGCACGTATGACAGCAATGCACAAGGCTACAGACAACGCAAATGAATTGCGCAACGACTTACTATTGGCCTACAACAAAGCACGTCAAGCAGCAATTACCAATGAAATTCTTGAAATTGTTGGTGGAGCGGAAGCGTTGAACAATTAGACGACTGATAAGGAAGTCAAATTTTTCATAGTGTGGAAGCGTTGAGCAATTAGACGAGTGTAAACGAGTAAAATCCTTAAGATAGCAGAAGCATTGAAGAATTAGACGAGGTTAAATTTTAAACAATTAAACGGAATTATAAAGTGATAAACCTCAAGAATATTCTTGAGGCTTTTTATTTTATGTATTTTTACCAAAATTTAAACGTATAATGGGCATCTTAATTCTTTACGCTACACTTTCTATCTTTGTTTCTTTTTTATGCTCTATTTTAGAGGCAGTTTTATTAAGCGTAACATCTACTTTTATCAATGTGAAAAAGAAAGAAGGTAAGGAGTTTGCAATAGAATTAGAAAATCTAAAAAAAGATGTTGATAAGCCACTTATTGCAATTTTAACGCTTAATACAATTGCACATACTGTAGGTGCAATATTGGTAGGTGTACAAGCAGAACAATTACCATATAAATTTGAAGTTTTAGGTGTGAATATGGTCGGAATTGTATCTGCACTAATGACAATTTTAATTTTAGTTGTTTCTGAAATTATACCCAAAACGATTGGAGCAACTTATTGGAAAAGTTTAGCAAACTTCACAGTAAAAGCCTTAAAGGTTCTTGTTTTTCCATTAAAATGGACAGGTATTTTATGGCTTTTACAACTTACTACTAAATTAATTGGAGGTAAAGGTGCACACGGTGAAAGTATTTTAAGCCGAGAAGATTTTTCGGTAATGGCAGATATTGCAACAGAAGAAGGTGTATTTCAAGAAAGCGAGAGTCTTATTATTCGTAATTTATTAAATTTTAAAGAAGTAAAAGCAAAGGATATTATGACACCTCGTACGGTAATGGTGATTGCTGATGAAACCGAAACAATTAAAGCGTATTATGAGCGCAATAAAAAATTCCGTTTTTCTCGAATTCCTTTATATTCTAATAATTCAGATAATATTTCTGGCTTTTTTTTAAAGGACGACTTGTTACTTTCGTTAGTTGAAGGTAAGGGCGATAATATATTGAAAAGTATAAAGCGAGAAATAATTATAACAAGTCGTGATGTGTCAATCCCTACCTTGTTTGAAACGTTAATTGAAAAACGAGAACATTTAGCTTTAGTAGTTGATGAATACGGTTCTGTAAGTGGGTTGGTAACTCAAGAAGATGTTCTTGAAACATTACTTGGCTTCGAAATTATGGATGAAAGCGATAATATTGCCGATTTACAGCATTTAGCAAGAAAACGTTGGGAGCAACGCGCTAAAAAACTAGGTTTATTAGACGATACTAATAAAAAATAAGAAGAATACTTTTTTCAAACCTCATTTCCATCCTTATCATATTCATAATACAAGTAATCATTGTACGGAAAACGTTTGATGTGGATTTTCTTCACTTCCTCAAATATTTTTTTGCGGAAAACCTCCATATTTTCTTTTTCTAATGCAGAAATAAATAAACAATTCTCTTCCAATTTATTCATCCAAGTATTTTTCCAATCATCTAATGAATAATGCTCTTTGGATTTTTCGGTAGCCAAATCATCATCATCAATCGTTTTATGAGTATATGCGTCAATCTTATTAAAAACGAGAATAGAAGGCTTATTTATACTATCAATTTCTTCTAAAATTTTATTTACTGATGCTATGTGATCTTCAAAATTGGGATGCGAAATGTCAACAATATGCAATAATAAATCTGCTTCACGAACCTCGTCTAGTGTAGATTTGAACGACTCTACCAATTGCGTTGGTAGTTTTCTGATAAACCCAACAGTATCAGTCAGTAAAAAAGGGATATTTTTAATCACCACTTTTCTAACAGTTGTATCGAGTGTTGCAAAGAGTTTATTTTCGGCAAACACATCACTTTTACTCACTACATTCATTAGCGTAGATTTTCCAACATTGGTATATCCAACTAAGGCAACACGTACCATTTTCCCTCTATTTTTTCGTTGGATAGCCATTTGTTTATCAATAGTAACCAATTTCTTTTTTAAGAGCGATATCTTATCGCGCACAATACGTCTATCAGTTTCAATTTCTGTTTCTCCAGGACCTCTCATTCCTATTCCTCCTTTTTGACGGCTAAGGTGTGTCCATAAGCGTGTTAAACGAGGCAATAAGTATTGACATTGTGCCAATTCTACTTGTGTTCTTGCATAAGATGTTTGTGCTCTTTGTGCGAAAATATCCAAAATTAAATTTGTACGATCTAAGATTTTACAATCCAGCACTTTTTCAATATTTCGGATTTGTGCAGGAGAAAGTTCATCATCAAAAATTGCTGTACCAATATTATGACTTTCTACATAGCGTTGTACATCTTCCAACTTTCCTGTTCCGATAAACGTTTTAGGATGCGGTTTTTCTAGTTTTTGCGTAAAACGTTTTACAGCAACTCCTCCAGCAGTTGTAGTTAAAAACTCCAACTCATCTAAATATTCATCGGTTTTTTCTTCATTCTGATGTTGTGAAATTACAGCAATTAAAACTGCTTTTTCTGATATTGCTTTTTTCTCTTCAATCATATCGCAAAGGTACGGAAAAGACTGAAGAGACAAAGATTCAAAGTAGAAAGGTTCAAAGTGGTTGAATCTACAGGATATATTTTGTACTTTCGATGTTCAAATAATAATAAATGACAGCAGACACTAATTCAGAAAATAAAAACAAAAATATTTTTACAGTTGCTTTTTATAATCTTGAAAACCTTTTTGATACTATTGATGATCCAAAAACGTTTGACGATGATTTCACTTCTGACGGAAAATTAAAATGGAATAAAAAACGATATCAAAAAAAAATAAAAAAACTTACAAGTGTGATGCAACAATTGGGAACAGAAAAGTCTTTTTATCCTCCTATAATTATTGGCGTTGCAGAAATTGAAAACAAAACGGTGTTGAATGATTTGATTTATTCAAAAAGTTTAAAAAGCTTTCATTACGACTTTGTACAATATGATTCGCCTGATATGCGAGGAATTGATGTTGGGTTTTTATATAATAAGCAATTTTTCGAACTACTATCTTCAGAGGTTTTTCCGTTATACCTTGAAGACGAAGAAGGTAACCAAGATTTTACACGTGATGCCTTATTGGTTAAAGGAAATTTCAATGGTGAATTGATGCATATCATTATAAACCATTGGCCTTCTCGAAGAAAAGGAACAGAAGAATCGGAATACAAACGATTAAAAGCATCGGAATTAAATAGAAGTATTGTTGATAAAATATATCAAGAAAATAAGGATGCGAAGATTGTAATTATGGGAGATTTTAATGACAACCCAACTAATAAAAGCATTCAAAATCTAATTAAAGATGATTTTTTCAATCCTATGCAAAGTTTGATTTCAAAAGGCGATGGAACTTTAAAGTATGGAGATGATTGGTTTTTGTTCGACCAAATCATTTTTTCTAAAAACTTTATGGAAGCAAAAGAAAATCAACATTCATTTAAGTACGCTGAAGTTTTTGATCGTGATTTTATGAAAGTTTTTAGAGGAAAGAATAAAGGAAAACCATTTAGAACTTATATTGGTCCTTGGTATCAAGGTGGTTTTAGTGATCACTTTCCTGTGTATGTGTATTTGAAGAAAAATTAGACATAAAAAAACCGTCTCGCCAAAGGCGGACGGTTTTTTTGTTTAAATTATAACAAAAATCATTCTACTTTTATATCATCAATTTGAATTGTTGCTGCTCCTGCTCCTGAAGAGGAAACATATTTAAAGGCAACAAATAAGTTTCCTCCTGCGGCTGCCGAAACATCTATGTCTCCAGAGTTCGTCCAAGACGACCAACTTCCTGAATTTGTATCTAATATTGCAGTAAGTGTAGTCCATGTTCCATCTGTTGTTGGATCTCCTCCAGTATAATCAGTTGACATAAGTACTTCAATCGCTGGTCCATTAAATCGTATTAAGTTATCAAAACTAAATAGAGCACTTGTAACTCCAGATAAATCAATTGCTGGAGAAATTAACCAATCTTCATTATTTTGAGGTCCACCTGCCCATCCAGACATTCTAGCTCTACTTCCTCCTCCAAACGTATCAAGTCCCCAAACTTGTCCGCCTAAAACACTGTATGTTGTCCAAGCACTTATACCGTCTTGAAAGTCTTCATTAAATAAAGGATCACATCTTTCTGTACCTGTAAAGTCAATATTTGTTGGGTCGTTAATAACAAGCACTAAAAAATCTGCGCGAAAGTCTTTTGCTAAGACTGCATTTATGGTTCCAACTTGATTAGATATTTCATACGAACTAAAGTCTGCAAATGTACTTGTTTGTAATATGGCTGTTGAATCATCAGTACAATTAACTAAATTTCTAAAACCATCAAATTGATCATTTGTTTCTCCAGAAAATGTTTTTCCTACTTCTTCAACAGAAAATTGCATATCATTTAATTGGATAAAAGTATTGATATGGTCTTCTGTAAGACCTGAAGTAACAACAGGAGTCGGAACAATAGTTGCTACCTCTGTTGAACGTAAAATAGTTTCTAAATAAGTAAATAAAGGAATTTCATCTAAACTAAAACCTCCTTCGTCCATACCAATAGCATATCTTCCTAAAGCATTAGTATCTGTTGGGTCGTTATCTTCGCCATCTTCATAAGAAATACTTAATCCAGCCATTTTTACATACACTTTTCTACCTATTTCATAATTTTCAAATAAAGAAGTTTTATTTATTAGAACTTCGATACCATGTGTTGGATTCTCAGGAGCATCTTGAATAACAATAGACCTGAAAAAATTCCCCGCATAATCACTAGAAACTACATAACCTGCAAATACAACATCAGAATCTCTATCAAAGGTCATTTTAGACTCACCTTCGTCATTAAAATGTTGGTTTAAAGCACTTTTCATATTTTGAATACTTGAAGTTACAGTAATATTTGGCTCAACTTGATCTGCTATAGGCGGCACATCATATTCATCTGAATCAACACAAGACGCAACTGTTATAGTTACGATTGCTATCATTATTAGTTTTAAAAATTTAATTGTTTTCATCTGTTTTTATTTAATTTTTTTATTTAATTTTTTATTAAAATCGGTAATATACATTCATATAGTATGTAGTTCCGTATCCGTTCCAATATTTAGATCCAAATATAGGTGTATCACGTGCTTTGTCTTCGCTTAGGGTTCTATAATTAGCGTTACGAGATTGTTCAAAACCTCCTGTTCTATATTTTTTATTTAAAATATTTCCAATGGTTGCAAAAAATCCGATATAATTATCATTGATCTTCCAAGATTTCCCTCCTACAGCGTTCACTAAGAAATAGTCATTAAATTGCTCTTGGGCTAATAGTTCTCTTGCAATTTCTGGATCATAATCATTAAAAATTTGCCCATCTGTTGGGTCACTACTAAAGTTACTTGTTCTTGTAATTGGCGCTACATCTACATAAGCATTAGAAAAATAATTGGTTGTTGCTCCAAACCACCAAAAATTGGGGTCTCTATATTCAAACCCTACAGAAACAGCTGTCTGAGGACCTCCTGCAACACGATAATTTTTTAATGCTGACTCTCCAAACCCGATATTATCATCAAAGTCATCTGATGCTAAATACAAACTTGGATTATTATCATAAATATAGTTACCTAATGCAGCAGCAGTTTTTAATTTAATGGTTGGTGTAATTTGATATTCAATCCCTAATTCCAAACCAATATTACGTCTATCAACGCCTGTTAAAACTTCTTGAACAAAAGCAGCAGTTTCATTGTCATTGATGCCAATAATTCCATAAGCATAAAAGAAAGAAATTTCAGTAGCATCTTCAAATTTGGTATAATATCCTGTTAAACGCCCTTTTATTTTAGGTGTTCTTATGATATAACTTGCGTCAAACGAAGTTGTTTTTTCATCAGTCAAACCAACAACGATATCATTGTTTTCACGTGAGTTAGAGAAAGTATTCCTAATCGTTGGCGCTTTAGTTAAATATCCTGCATTGAAGTCTAATAAATGACGTCCAGAAATTTTGTAAGTCAAGCCTCCTTTTGCACTGAAGTTAGTAAAATCAACTTTTTCACTTTTACCAAATGAATTATTTTCAAAACGACCATTTTTATACAATCCATTTCTTTGATAATCTGTCATAGAAAGTTTTCCCGCTAAGTAAAAATCAACTTTGTTGTATTTAAACTGTGCTTGTGCAAAAGCGTCAATTATATTAGCATCAATTTCGAAGTTGTACCTATACTTATCTCCTACCTGCACTAATCTATTAGGGTTTCTTAGGTCATTTTGTGCTTCGTTAATTGTTTCAGAAAAAGAATCAACATTCAAATATCCGTTTCCGCCTAATAAATCGAGCATGTTTGCAAAATTTTTAGATTTCAGATTTCTGTATGATAAAGAAGCGTTTAAATCAATATTTTCGTTTAGTTCTGTACGGAAAATAGTATTTATTGAAATTTGAGTATCATCATTTCTATCTTCATATAAAGCATATACCGAATTTCCTCCTAATGAAGTTGAGGTTAAGTTTGCTAAATATAGAGAGTTCCAATTTATTTGACCATCATTTCTAAAATTTTGTTCTGCTAAATAGGCATTTGCATATTCGGGGTTATTAGGATTACGCAAAAAGTAACTTGGCATTTTTTGATAATATGTTGGATCTGGATTAGAACCACCACCAATAATAAATTGGTCTCCCAAAGTATTGGTAACGATACTTGTTCCACCCTGATCTAAACGACTATTTCCAACCTTTCCTGATTGATACGCAATATTGGTGTTTAACGTAGTTTTATCACTTATATCCCAATAATGATTTAACATTACAACTGGTTCTTCAATTTCTCTAACTCTTGAGTTTCTTTTGTTACCATCTTGATATCCCCAATAAGCGTTATATTGAGTTCCTTTTAAATCATATGCTTCTTGAGTGTTTGGAGATGATTTCCCTCTTCGGTTTGGTGTGTAAAAAGCAGTAAAATTTAAACTGTGATTGTCATTTATTTTTTTCTCTACGGATGCAAAAAATGAATTAGAATCATACAAAGTTGCATCATTATATCCTTCATTCCCATAACGTCTTGATGCTAAAACCGAATAAGCCCAACCTTTTTCATTCATTCCGCTAGTATAACTTGCCATTACACGTCCAACATAACTTCTGTTAGATGACGCATAAGAAACTCTTCCGCCAGTTCTTATTTCAGAAGCTCGCATGTTGATGTTATTTGAACCTCCAATGTCACCAAAAGTGTATTCAGATGGCGCTAAACCATTTGCTAATGATTGGTTACGCATTACGTCATTTAATCCTCCCCAATTACTCCATTGTGGACGACCATTGTAGATTTTGTTCATCTCAACTCCATTAATAAGAAGTTTTCCATTTTCAGAATTGTAACCTCTTGCTCTAAAAAACGTTGAACTAAATTCATAAGCAGCAGTGCTTGAAAACACATCTCTTGATGCTTGTAACAAACCAGCAGTATTGTCTGCTCCGCCTTCATCGTCATTTAATTCATCTTCAGAAAGTGAGATAACACTTAAATCTTCTAATTCCGATTGATCTTTGTACATAAGAATCGCACCTAAATCTACAGTAGCATTTTCTGCTACAGTAACTGGAAAAGTTTGTGTTTCATATCCTTGAACCTGAATTTTTACTAACTGACTTCCTGTTGGAACGCTTGACAATGTAAAATTACCATTCTCGTCAGTTGTCTGTTTAATAGTTGTTCCTTCAATGGTTACAGTAACTCCAGTTATTGAGTTTTCACTATCGCCATCAGAAACATTTCCTTTAACAACACCTTGAGATTGGGCATTTGCCGAAAAGGCAAATAACACTCCAAAAAGCATTGTACTAATAAATTTTCTCATATTGTTTTAACTGTTTAATGCGAACTTTTTCGCAAAGGCAAAAATAAGACTTTTTAGAGTAATTTTATGTTAATTTAACATTATTATTATTTTGGCTCAACTTTTGTACTTATTTTTGTAGTATCTATAAAATCAATACTATATGAAACGAACATGCTAAAAACTTATCGCTTAAAAAAGCGATTAATAGCAAATAGCACGTGACCGTTAAAAAACAATAAATATTAAATACATGAAACATCTTTTTCTTTTTATTATAACTTTTTTCCTTATTGGAAATGTTGCTTTTTCTCAAGATAAAAAATATCAAATTAGAACGTTGGCTTTCTATAATCTTGAAAATCTTTTTGATACAATTAACAATACTGCTAAAAATGATGAAGCAAGTCCGATGATGGAGTTGAAAGGTAATAGATCTAAAGTATATTGGGATAAAATTGATAAACTTGGAAGTGTTCTTTCTAGAATAGGTGTTGAAAAAGCAAAAAATAGCCCTGCAATAATTGGAGTTGTAGAGGTTGAAAACGACACAGTTTTAAGAGATTTGGTTGCGGGAAAATTCTTAAAAAAGAAGAAATACAGTATTATACATTATGAATCTCCAGATAAAAGAGGGATTGATGTTGGTTTATTATATCAGCCACGTTATTTTAAGCCTGTAAATCATCAAAGCTTTGAATTACTTATTTATGATAATGAAGGTGAGCGAATTTTTACAAGAGATCAATTGTTAGTTTCAGGGTATTTAGATGGAGAAATGATACATATTATTGTAAATCATTGGCCTTCAAAAAGAGGAGGGACAAGAAGTATTCCGTTTAGAGAAAAAGCGGCAAAATTGAACTTAAAAATCATGAAACAGATTCGTGAAAACGAACCAAATGCTAAAATTATAACAATGGGAGATTTTAATGATGATCCTATTGAAAGTAGTTTTAAGAAAATCATGAAAACAAAAAGGAAAAAGAAAAATGTAAAAGAAAATGATATTTACAACCCTTTTGAAGACATGTTTATAAGAGGTTTTAACACCGCAGGTTATAGAGATAATATTAATTTATTCGATCAAATTCTTATTAGTTCGCAATTATTAGCAACAAACAAGGATTTTTCTACTTATAAAATGCATAAAGCAGGGATTTATAACCCAAAATACTTAATAAACAGCAAAGGAAGATATAAAGGTTATCCTTTTAGAAGTTTTTCATGGGGCACATATACAGGAGGATATAGTGACCATTACCCTTCTTATATGTATCTTATTAAAGAGAAAAAATAAAAAATTAAATTTTTATTGTATATTTAAAGACCTTAAAGTGTAAACTTTAAGGTCTTTAAAATTGCTATATTATGAAACGAACTCCATGTACGCTTGTATTACTATTTTCTATTCTTTTATGTTTTTCACAACAGAAAGAATATAAAATCAAAACAATTGCTTTTTACAATCTTGAAAACCTGTTTGACACAATTAACAATCCCAACAAGAAGGATGAATACAGCCCTATTCTTCAAATGAAATCTGGAAAAGAGAATGCTTACCTTCAAAAGATTGAGAATATGGCGAAAGTTATTTCTGAAATAGGAAAAAGAAAAACAGGAAAGAGCCCATCAATTATTGGAATATGTGAAATTGAGAATAGTAATGTAATTGACGATTTATTAAATAGTAAATACCTTAAAAGCGAAGGTTATAATTACGTTCATGCTGATTCTCCAGATTGGCGAGGAATAGACGTTGCATTGATTTATAAAGAATCTGATTTTAGCGTTTCGGATTATAAAACCTATGGCTTAAAAGCATGGAATAGTGAAGGATATCGTATTAAAACTCGAAGTCAATTATTAGTTTCAGGATATTTAGATGACGAGTTAATTCATATTATCGTAAATCATTGGCCATCACAACGAGGAGGCGCAAAAAAATCAGAGTACTTAAGGGTGAAGTCTGCGGAACTAAACCTTAAAATTATTGAAGACATCTATTTTGAAGAACCAAACGCTAAAATCATAACTCTTGGTGATTTTAATGACAATCCAGAAGCAAAAAGTATTAGAAAAACATTGCGTTCTAAAGGAAAAAAGAAAAAACTGAAAGAAGGAGAACTATACAATCCTTTTGTAAGTATGTATAAAAGGGGTTTTGGATCTTTAGGATTTCGTGATAACATGAACTTGTTTGATCAGGTTTTACTAACTCCTAATTTTTTATCAAAATCTTCTTTAGATTATAGTGCGTATAGGTTTTATAAGGCAAATATTTACAATCCAAACTATTTAACAACGCGAAAAGGTCGTTACAAAGGATATCCTTTTAGAAGTTGGTCAAACGGTAAATTTACTGGAGGTTATAGTGACCATTATCCTGTTTATGTGTATTTGATTAAGGATAAATAAATTTCCGTATATTTGCGGTATAATTATTGATGGATACTCTTTATAATTCTAAACAATTTTATTATGAAAAAACTACTTTTTATTTTTGTACTGATTCCACTTATTTCTTTTGCTCAAAATCAACGAGCTTTAAGATTTAGTTATTATATTCAACCTGTAGAAATTGATTTTCAAAAGCAAAATTCGGATATTGATGGGCATAAATATTTTTTAGATTCTTGGAATAGCGGAACTATAATAGTTAATGATACTATTATTTTGCCACAAAAAAAAATACTATATAATTTAGTTACTGAAAGACTAATTGTTGGAGAAAAGGGTAGTAATAAGGCTCATGTTATTACAGACGTTTCTATTTCGGGGTTTATTATTAATAATAATAATTTTATAATGCTGAATAAAGAAAAATTCTTAGACCCAACCGTTGGAAATTCTTTTTTTTTATTACCAGAAGTTTCAAAATCTCCATATTTAATTATTAAGTATAGGAAAAAGATAAAAGAAGCGCCTGTAAGTAATGGTTATAATAATTCATCAGGATACAAAAAGTATGTACAGACTTCAGAATATTATATTCTTGGAAAAGAAAAGAAATATATAAAAACAAAATTAAAAAAGAAGAATATTTTAAAAATTTTAAATGATAAAAGCTCAAAAGTAAAAGCATTTGCTTCGTCTAATAAAATTAATTTTAATAAAGAACGTGATGTTATGAGAATTTTAGATTATTATCATACTCTATAGAAATTAATTTTTTATATCAAAAAGCTTTATTATCAAAAAACTACTTTTTACTTTAATAGTATAAGACCGTTGCAAGGTAAAAAAGTTACAATTTTTTACAAAAAAAATCATTTATTTTACTGATTATAAGTTAATTAAGTCGTATTTTTTTTTATAAAAATACACAAACAACCTACTTTAGCAGACAGTATTTGCGATTTACGTAAAAGAAAAATAAAAACAGTATTTTTCAGTCAAATTAACACCATTATAGATTGGGATACTATTTCAAAAATAATAGATG
>JAKITY010000028.1 GCA_021647835.1 Flavobacteriaceae bacterium
GGTGTTAATTTGACTGAAAAATACTGTTTTTATTTTTCTTTTACGTAAATCGCAAATACTGTCTGCTAAAGTAGGTTGTTTGTGTATTTTCATAATCAAATATACGACTTAATTAACTTATAATCAGCAAAATAAATGATTTTTTTTGTAAAAAATTGCAACTTTTTTACCTTGCAACGGTCTTAATTTAATGTTTTTGATGTTATGTTTTGGCACGAATCTTGTCTTATGTATATAGAACAACTAAATTTTATATTATGAAAGAATTAATCAAACAATACGAAACAGCTAAAAAGAGTGCAAAAATGTACATGAAAAAAGGTCAAATAAACGCATACTTTGAGGCTTTACTTGAAATGAATAAGTATAAAAGATTGATGGTTGCTGTTGTGGCAAACTAGTAGTTTAGATTGTTTGACTTTTGGATTGTTAGAAATACATCCGAAGAAAAAACAATTATACTTAGTTAATCATTTCAAATCCACAATAAGGGACTAATACTTTTGGTATTTTTATTCCTTCAGGAGTTTGATAGTTTTCTAATAAACCTGCTAAAACTCTTGGTAATGCGAGTGAACTTCCGTTTAAAGTATGCGCCAATTCACTTTTTCCATCACTATTTTTAAAACGTAATTTTAATCTATTGGCTTGGAATGTTTCGAAATTAGAAACAGAACTTATTTCTAGCCAACGCTTTTGCGCTGTTGAAAACAATTCAAAATCATAGGTTAAAGCAGATGTAAATCCTAAATCACCTCCGCACAATCTTAAAATTCTATAAGGCATTTTTAATTCTTGTAAAATTCCTTTCACGTGCTCAACCATACCGTCAAGTGCCTTGTAAGAATTTGTTGGAAGCTCCAAACGTACAATCTCAACTTTATCAAATTGATGTAAACGATTTAATCCTCTAACGTGTGCACCATAACTTCCTGCTTCTCTTCTAAAACAAGGTGTATATGCAGTATTACAAATTGGAAAATCAGTTTCTTTTAGCAGTACATCACGATAAATATTTGTTACAGGAATTTCAGCTGTTGGAATTAAATATAAGTTATCAACTCCACAGAGGTACATTTGTCCTTCTTTGTCTGGTAAATTTCCGGTTCCTATTCCTGAGGCTTCGTTTACCAAATAAGGAACTTGCATTTCGGTATATCCTGCAGCAGTATTTTTATCTAAAAAATAATTGATCAATGCGCGTTGCAATCTCGCCCCTTTACCTTTATATACAGGAAATCCTGCACCAGTAATTTTAGTGCCAAGTTCAAAATCAATGATGTTATATTTTTTTGCCAACTCCCAATGAGGAAGTGCGCCTTCGTGTAAAGTTGGAATTGTACCTTCTTCAAAAATAGTTTCGTTATCATCTTCATTATTTCCTAAAGGAACAGAATCATGTGGAATATTTGGAATTTGATATAAAAATTCTTGTAAATCAGTCGCCGTTTGACTTAATTTTTCGGTCAATTCTTTAGATTGTTCTTTTAACTGACCTGTTTTTTCTTTTAAAATGTTTGCTTTTTGAACTTCACCGTTTTTATATAAAATTCCAATTTCTTTAGATAATTTATTAGCTTCGGCTAAGGCATTATCAAGTTCAGTTTGTGTTGATTTACGATTTTCATCAGTAATTAAAACCTTATTAATAGTGATTTCAGCATCTGCAAAATTACGTTTTGTCAATCCTTTTAAAACTGTTTCTTTGTTTTCTCTAATAAATGCTACTTGCAACATAACCTAAAAATTGTAATTTTTTGAATGTGCAAATTTAAGAAATAGATTTACTTAATCGAGTGTAAATGTTTCATTTATTGAAGTAATTACTTGAGGCACTTTATCCATCGTAAAATTTAACTGAAAATTGAATGTGTTTTTTTTCGTTTTTCGGAAAGATAAATTTCCTTTTTGGATATGATAAAACCCTGCGCTTCCTTTGCAATAGCACATTCTATTGAAGAGTAATTTTACGTTGCTTAAATTTTTATCTTTAAGATTTATTTCTGGTAACTCTTTATCAAACTCTGCATATATTTCTTCAATATAATGTCCGTCAACATATTGTTTATCAACATTTCGGCTAAAAGTATATTTAAAAATAGTTTTTTCTCCTTTTTCGATAATTGTGTAGGTATTTCCAAATTCATCAGATTTTACAATTAATGAACTATTTGGAATTAATTCAACTGTACAAACACCATCTTCAGGGCAGTTGGTTGTCGCTTTAAATTCTTGTTTTTCGGTAATCAAAGTTGTTTGTTTTGTTTTGCATCCTACAAGAGTAAGAATAAAAAATAGGTGTATAAAAATTTTCATACTCCAAATATAGGGAATTATTAAAAACTCTCGGCAATGATTTTTTGTGCTGTTTTTTTATCTTGATGCAATTGTGCTTTTAAATCATCAATTGAGTTAAATTTTTGCTCGTTTCGTAAAAATTTTAATAATTCAATCTTGATAAATTTTCCATACAGGTTCTTATCTAAATCAAAGAAGTTTACCTCAATTGTTTGATGTTTCCCATTAATTGTTGGACGATTTCCAATATTCATCATTCCAAAGTATAAAACATTATCAATAGTTGATTTTACGATATAAACACCAGTTTTTGGAATTAATTTATAATCTTCTTTTATTGAAATGTTTGCTGTAGGAAACCCTAATTTTTCACCAAGATTATTTCCTGTGACAACTTCACCTGAAATCGTAAAATTATAACCTAAATAATTGTTTGCTTCCTGTATATTTCCTCCGTTAAGTGCTTTTCTAATTTTAGTGGAACTTATAGCGATGTCATTGAGACTTTGAGCAGAAATTTCTTCAACTTCAAACCCAAACATCTCACCATGCTCTTGTAATTGTCCAAAATCCCCTTCTCTATTTTTCCCAAAACGATGATCGTAACCTATAATTAATTTTGAAATGTTTAATTTGGTAACCAAAACATCTCTGACAAATTCTAAAGCCGTTAGTCGAGAAAATTCATAATCAAAAGGTTGGATTATAAGGTTTTGCAAACCTAATCTTTGAAGTAGTTCTGTTTTTTCTTCAATAGTATTAATCAGTTTAATATCACTGCTTTTTTGCAATATCATTCTTGGATGAGGGAAAAAAGTAAGTAAAAGAGATGTTTTTTTTTCCTTGTTTGAAGTGTTGATTAATTGCTCAATAACCTTTTGATGACCTAAGTGAACACCATCAAAAGTGCCAATTGTCAAAATAGTTTTCTTAGTTGTTGAAAAATTTGAAAAACCGCGTGTAATTTTCAATTTAAAATAGCAAAAATAATTAATGAGTACAAATTTAGTGTTTTATTGACAAATAAAACAATCTTTTTTTGTTTATACAACAATAAAAAGTACCTTTGGGAGATTGTTTTTTTATAAATTTAAAAAAAATCACATTATGAAAAATTTCAACTCCAAAACAACTTTTTTTTTATTTCTATTTTTTTTAACTAGCAGTTTTGTGCTTTCACAAAACGAAAATTTAATTTGGACTAAAACATCCAAAGAAAAAATATCTCAAGAAAAATTAATTAGAAAGTCTGAATTAGTAGAAGCCGTATTTTATAATTTAGATATAGAGTCATTAAAACTTCAACTAGCCAAAGCACCATCAAGGCTAAAATTTTTAGGAACGTCTAATACGATTGTTTCATTTCCTCAAAATGATGGTATTTTAAAACAATATAGAATTAAAGAAGCATCAATATTAGCACCAGAATTGCAAAGCCAATTTCCAGAGATACGCTCTTACGTTGGTGTTTCAATGGACTTAAAATCTTCAATACGATTTAGTGTTGCTTCAGATGGATTACATATAATGTATTTTAATACTGATAAAGGAACTCAATTTTTAGACCCTTACACTAAGGATTTAAGTAAATATGTAGTTTATGTAAAAAAAGATTTACTACAAATAGAACAAGGTTTTATATGTGAAGTAGAAGATAGTTTTATGACAGATAAAAATTTGAATACTGACAACGCAGAAAGACTTAATGATGGTAATCTTAGAACTTTTCGATTAGCTCTAGCATGTACAGGTGAATATGCAGCATTTCATGGAGGAACTACAGCAGGAGCTCTCGCAGCGATGAATACTACAATGACTCGTGTAAATGGAGTTTTTGAGAATGAACTTTCGCTCACAATGACTTTAGTAGATAATACAAGTATTATCTTTTTAGATGGAGCTTCAGATCCATATACGAATAATAGTGGAAGTGCAATGTTAGGTCAAAACCAAACCACTTGTGATACCAATATAGGTAGTGCTAATTATGACATTGGACATGTATTTAGTACTGGCGGTGGCGGTGTAGCCTACCTCAACTCTCCGTGTACTTCTTTTAAAGCAGGAGGCGTAACAGGTCTATCATCGCCAACAGGAGAACCATTTAATATAGATTTTGTTGCGCACGAAATGGGTCATCAATATGGTGCGAATCATACGTTTAATAGTGCTGCTGGAAGCTGTGGTGGAGGAAATAGAAATAACCCAACAGCTTATGAACCCGGAAGTGGATCAACTATAATGGCTTATGCTGGTATTTGTACTCCTGATAACGTTCAGAATAATAGTGATGCCTATTTTCATGTGGCAAGTTTAAATGAAATGTGGACAAATATTAGTACAGGAGCATCATCTGGATGTGCATCTACAAGTCCTACAGGAAATAACTCTCCAACTATAAGCGCTTTAACGAGTTATAATATCCCAAAATCTACGTCATTTGTTTTAAAAGGAAATGGTAATGATGTTGACGGAAATGGTACGCTGACTTATTGTTGGGAACAGTTTGATAATGCAATAAACCCTGCACCTCTCTTATCCACATCAGCAGTAGGTCCAACCTTTAGATCTGTAACGCCAAGTAATTCTCCAGATAGATATATGCCTGCTTTAGCAACAGTAATTGCAGGAAGTACAGCATCTGCTTGGGAAGTAGTGCCTTCTGTTGCAAGAACAATGAATTTTGAGTTAACAGTAAGAGATAATGATTCTAACGGAGGGAGATTTACTTCTGAAAGCATGACGGTTACGACTGAAGATGTAGCCCCTTTTATAGTAACATTTCCCAATGCAGTTGTTGATTGGGCTGTTGGCTCATCACATGATGTTACTTGGGATATAGGCTCAACAACAAACGGAACAATAAACTGTCAGAATGTAAATATTAAACTATCTACTGATGGTGGATTAACATATCCTATTACATTAGTAGGGAATACACCAAATGATGGATCACAAAGCATTACGGTACCTAATAATATAGGAACTACAAATAGAATAATGGTTGAAGCTGTTGGAAATATATTTTACGACATTTCTAATAATGACTTTATTATTTCTGTAGTTGGAGGCTCAACAAATTATTGCCCTTCGACCTATACAAATGTAGGGAGTGAATATATTTTGAATGTTAGTTTTGCCACTATTAATAATGCTTCTGGAGACGCAATAACCGATGGTTATGAGGACTTTACAGGAGTTCCCGCGGCGAATATTGATGCCAATTCTACTTACTTATTAGAGGTTACTATAGATACAGAAGGTAATTTTCAAGATCACTGTAATGTTTATATAGATTGGAACCAAGATTTTGCTTTTGATCAAGCAACAGAGTTTTATGATTTAGGAGATATAACAAATGTTAATTCAGGTATTTTATCCATGGATATTACAGTTCCTGCAACAGCAATAAATGGCAATACAAGAATGAGAGTTAATATTGAAGCCAATGAAGATGGAGGTGCTTGTGATGTAAACCATGTTACAGAATGGGGAGAAACAGAAGATTATACGGTAAATATTTCAGGAGGATTAAGCGTAGGTAAAGAATCATTTGAAGAATTTAAATTATACCCTAACCCTTCAGAAGGAACAGTAAATATATCTTTATTGTTAGACTCTTCAGAAAATGTCATAATAGATTTATTTGATTTGTTGGGTAGGACGATAAAAACTACTGTTTTCGAAAACAATAATTTAAGTTTTAATGAGCAATTACAATATGGTAATTTAGCCAAAGGAGTTTATTTAATAAAAATTAAACAAGGAAATAAAACAACATCAAAACAACTAATAATTAAATAATTTAAAACCAAACAATTATGAATTTAAAGTACTCCAAGTTAGTATTTGGATTGTTCTTCTTTGCAACAGTTGCATTGTTTGCACAAACCAATAAAAATGTATGGATAAAGTTAAGTGATTCGCAAGAATTACAAAAAACAGCAAGAACACCTGAAAATTACAAAGCATTTAGTTTAGATATTGAGGTGCTAAAAAACACTCTAATCAACGCACCAAAAAGAGGTGAGTTTACAGGAAAATCAAATGTAATATTACAATTTCCTAATATTGAAGGAAAATTAGAGTCGTTTAGAATTATGGAAGCATCAACAATGACTCCAGAACTACAGGCAAAATTTCCAGAAATTAAGTCTTATGTAGGTCAAGGAATTGATAATCCAACAGCAACCATTAGATTTAGTATATCTCCTCAAAAAGGATTGAGTAGTATGGTTCTTTCCGATAAAAAAACTGTTTTTATTGAGCCTTCTTCACACAGTTTACTTAATTATTTAGTCTATTCAAGGTCTTCATCTGACATCATTGAAGATGAGTTTATATGTGAAACAGAATATTCAAAAAACAATTTTAGTTCTGATTTTGATTTAAGAGCAGTCCTAAACGCAAATGACGGTAAACTGAGAACTTTCCGCCTAGCACTTGCTTGTACTGGAGAGTATGCAGCATTTCACGGAGGCACAACCGCAGGCGCTTTAGCAGCAATGAACACAACAATGACTAGAGTAAATGGCGTTTACGAAAGAGATATGTCATTAACAATGGTACTAGTTGACAATACAAGTATTATATTTTTAGATGGCGCTACAGATCCATACACAAATAGTAGTGGAAGCGCGATGCTAAGCGAAAACCAAACAACTTGTGATGCTAATATTGGAACAGCAAATTATGATATAGGACACGTCTTTAGTACAGGCGGTGGAGGTGTAGCATTCCTAAACTCACCTTGTAATAGTAATAAAGCAGGAGGCGTAACAGGTCAAGGGTCGCCAGTAGGAGACACTTTTGATATTGATTATGTAGCGCATGAGTTTGGACACCAATATGGAGCAAATCATACGCAAAATAATAACTGTCAGCGAACTGCAGTATCTTTTGAGCCAGGAAGTGCTTCAACAATTATGGGTTATGCAGGAATTTGTTCACCAAATGTTCAAAATAATAGTGACGACTATTTTCACGGAGAGAATATAAAAGAAATGTGGGCAAATATTTCTGCAGGAGCAAGTCAATGTGCAGCACAATCAGACACAAACAACGCTGCTCCAATTGCAAATGCAGGAGCAGACTTTATAATTCCAGCAGCTACACCTTTTGTCTTAAATGGCGCAGCTACAGATGCCGATGCAGGAAACGCTTTAACCTATTGTTGGGAGCAAATAGACGCAACACCAGCACCAATGCCACCAGTATCAACTTCAACTGCTGGTCCAGCATTTAGATCCATACAGCCAAAAGTATCTCCAGATAGATATATGCCAGATTTTGCTACCGTTTTAGGAGGCGCAACTGCTTCAACATGGGAAGTTGTTCCGTCAGTAAGCAGAACGATGAATTTTTTATTAACTGTTAGAGATAATGCTGCTGGAGGAGCAAGTACTGATTCTGATGCAATGGCAATAACAGTAGATGATACAGCTGGCCCATTTATAGTAACTTCACAAACTGCTGCTGTAACTTGGGATGCAGGAACAACACAAACAGTTACTTGGGATGTTGCTAACACTGATACAAGTTCAGTAAACACACCAAATGTCGATATTTTTGTAACACCAGATAATGGAGCAACATTTATTCAAGTTGCTGCAGGAGTTCCAAACAACGGTTCTTACGGGATTACTGTACCAAATAATGTTACATCTATTGGTAGAGTAATGGTTAGAGGTGCAGGGAATATATTTTATGCTATCAATAGCGCAAATATTACAATACAAGCTTCTGAGTTTTTAATGAATTTTGCTTCTACTTCTGAAGATGTTTGCGCGCCAAACAATGCAGTATATAATTTTACATACAATACCTTCTTAGGATTTGCAGAAACAACAACTTTTTCAGCAACTGGAAATCCAGCAGGAACAACAGTAACATTTAGTCCAATGATGGCAACTGCAGATGCAACAGCAGTAACAATGACAGTTAGTGGTATAACTGATGCAATGGTTGGGGTGCACACAATTGATGTGCAAGGAATGTCAACATCAGCAACAAAAAACACTAATGTTACACTAAACGTCTCTAGTAGCGTATTTGCTGCTCCAGTATTAACTTTACCTGCTGATGGAGCAACAGGTATACTGATTCCAACCTCATTACAATGGAATTTAGATTCAAATACTACTTCATACTTTGTTGAGGTAGCTACTGATGCAGGTTTTGGAACAGTTGTAGATTCTGGAAACGTTACAACAACTAGTTATACAACAGCAGCACTAGCTCTAGATGTAGAACATTTTTGGAGAATTACTCCTTCAAACATGTGTGGAACAGGAACACCATCAGTAGCATTTAGTTTTACAACCGTTCATCCAGATACCGATGGCGATGGAATTAATGATGATGTAGATAACTGTCCAATGATTGCAAACGCTGATCAAGCCGACAATGATAATGATGGTCTGGGAGATATATGTGATGATGACGATGATAATGATACAATTCTTGATGTAGATGATAATTGTCCTTGGACTGCAAATACAAATCAATCAGATTTAGATTCTGATGGCATAGGAGATGTCTGTGATGATGATATGGATGGAGATGGTGTTTTAAATGTAGATGATAATTGCCCAATGACAGCAAATACAGATCAAGCAGATATGGATGGAGATGGTATTGGTGACATTTGTGATGATGATATGGATGGAGATGGAATAGACAATACATCAGACAACTGCCCTATGACTAATAATGCAGACCAAACAGATAATGATAATGACGGTATTGGTGATGTATGTGATGATGATGATGATAACGATACTGTTTTAGATGCTGATGATAATTGTTCTATGACACCAAATACAGATCAACAAGACACAAACCAAGATGGTTTAGGAGATGTGTGTGAAGACTGTTATGGAGATGGAACAATTAATTTTTATGATACAGATACCTGTGATATAGAAGTTACCGAAGGGTTTTCGCCTAATAATGATGGTGTAAATGATGTTTGGACTATTGAAAATATCGAATTTTATCCAAATAATGTTGTAAAAGTATTTAATCGTTGGGGAGCACTTGTGTTTGAAGAAAAAGGGTATTTAAATACTTGGGATGGTATATCTTCTAAAACTTCAAATGGAAACAAATTACCTGTTGGAGCATATTTGTATGTTATTGAAGCAAATGAAACAGGTATTTTACCAATTCACGGTTGGCTATACATCAACTATTAATAACTAACGAAAAAACGATATTAAAAATGAAAAATATAAAATATATACTAATTTTTGCAGTGTTAATAGTAAGCGGAAAATTATTAGCACAACAAGACCCATCGTATTCATTGTATAAATATAATATGAATATTATCAATCCTGCTTATGCAGGAACAAGCGGGAACACGGAATTAAATTTAAACATTAGAAGTCAGTGGATAGGCTTAGATGATAGCCCTGAAACACAAAGTATTTCTTTTACTAAACCAATAAATGATAAAATTGGAATAGGGTTTTCAATTGTTAATGATAGAGTAGATATTCTTAAAGAAACAGATTTTACTGTTGACTTTTCGTATAAATTACAAATTTCAGAAACAAGTGATATTTATTTAGGAATTAAAGCAGGAGGATATGCATTCAAGGCAGATTTTCAATCTAAAGGGATAGATGACCCAGCTTTTGGAGAAAATGTAAATAGATTTAATGCAATCTTTGGAGCAGGAGCCCTTTTGAAAATAAAGAAGTTCTACGCAACACTTTCAACACCTAATCTTTTAACAGGTAAACGTGTTGATGGAAATGATTATACTGAAGCGACAAGCAAACCACACCTTTTTGCTGGTGCAGGTTATACATTTGATATAAATGATAATGTTAAATTCTCACCATCATTTATGAGTAGATTTGTAAAAGGAGCTCCATCATCTATAGATTTAACAGGAATGTTTGATATCTATGACAAAGTTGAACTTGGAGGGTCATATAGATTTAACGAGTCATTTAGTGGAATTGCACTTTTAAAAATGGCAGATTGGTTTCAATTTGGTTATGCTTATGAATTCACAACTTCAGATGTTAGAAATTATAGTGAAGGAACACATGAAGTAATGTTGCGATTTAATTTGAATTCAAATAAAAAAACTACTGAAGTTATTACAGAATAATTTAACTCAGAAGTAGCAGTATTAAATATCTAAAGAGTCAGCATATTAAGTTGGCTCTTTTTTTTATAAAATAGATTTATTATAAGGTCAAAATAGAAGATTTATTTAATTTTTTTTGGATAAAAATATGAATATTCAAAAAAAATTGTATTTTGCGACGTTGATAACTAATTCAAATTATATAATTATGAGAAAATTACTCTGCGCTATCTTAATGTTTTCTACAACATTAATGATGGCTCAAACTACAATTACAGGAACAATAACAGATGAAGGCTCAGGGCAACCAATTCCTGGAGCAAATGTTAAGGTTGTTGGAAAATCTTTAGGAACATCGGCTGATTTTGATGGAAAATTTACGCTTGACGTATCTCAAAACCCTCCATTTACAGTTGAAATTTCTATATTAGGATACTCTTCTACAACAGTTGAAATTACTTCAAACGAACAAACTATAGACGTTTCTTTAACCGAAACAGCAACTTCTTTAGACGAAGTCGTAGTTTCTGCATCGAGAACTCCAGAACGTATTATGGAGTCGCCTGTTACTATTGAAAGAATGGATATTAGAGCAATTAGAAACACTTCTTCCCCAACTTTTTATGATGGTTTAGAAAATTTAAAAGGTGTTGATATCAACACAAACAGTTTAACTAATAAAAGTGTAAACACAAGAGGGTTTGCAACATTTGCAAACAATCGTTTTATGCAATTAGTTGATGGAATGGACAATTCATCTCCAGCATTAAATTTTGCTTTAGGAAATTTATTAGGAATGAACGAGTTGGATGTTAAGACTATTGAAATATTACCAGGAGCAGCATCAGCACTATATGGAGCGAATGCATTTAATGGTATTTTATTTATGGAAAGTAAAAACCCATTTGACTCTCAAGGATTTAGCATGTATGGAAAAACAGGAATCACTTCATCTAAAGACGCAGGAGACAATCAATTTGTTGATGCAGGCTTTAGAGGAGCATTTGCTTTTAGTGAAAAGTTTGCAGCAAAAGCAACACTTTCTTTCTTAAAAGGAACAGAATGGTATGCTGAAGATTATAATCAATATATTGATGGTGGAGCAGGAAACCCTGACGCAAGAACACCAGTTGCTGCAGGACAAACTTCTTTTGACCAAGCGAATATATATGGTGATGAAGTAGCAATTCCACTTGATTTTAGACAATTAGCAATTGATGCAGGAGTTCCAGCACCAGTTGCAGATGCTTTAGGTTTAACAGAAGAAACAATATCAAGAACAGGATATAAAGAAAAAGACTTAACAGACTATAATGCAGAAAGTGTAAAAGCAAATATATCCTTAAATTATCGTCCATTTGAGGATGATTTTGAAATAGAATATAACGGTAGAGTTGGTCGAGGAAGCACCATATACCAAGGAGCAAATCGATATAATATTAAGAACTTTCAAATGCAACAACATAAAATAGAATTTAGAAATGATAATTTCACAGTAAGAGGTTATACAACGTCTGAAGATGCGGCAGATTCTTATGATATGCGTTTTACAGGAATTAATATGAATAGAGCTACTGCACCACAATGGTATCAAGCTTATGCTCAAACTTATATTGGAGGAATAACAGGGCAAATTCCTGGATTTCCTGGAGGAGACAGTACAGCAGCACATAATTTAGCAAGACAAAATGCAGATGCTATTGCAACACCACAACCCGGAACACCAGAATTTGATGCATTATTAGAAACAGTAACTTCTGATCCTGACTTAACAACAGGATCTAAGTTTGTTGATAAAACGAAGTTATACCATATTGATGGAAACTACAACTTAGGACATGTGCTGAACGGCTGGGGAGATATTATGTTAGGTGGATCTTGGAGGAAATATTCATTAAATTCTGGAGGAACAATTTTTACAGATTATGATGGGCCAATTGAATATGAAGAGTATGGAATGTTTACGCAAGTACAAAAGAAATTTGCAGATGAAAGATTGAAATTTACAGGATCTATTCGTTATGATAAAGCACAAAATTTTGATGATAATATTTCCCCAAGAGTATCATTTGTATATAGTGCAGGAGAAGATAGAAATCATAATTTTAGAGCATCTTTTCAAACAGGTTTTAGAAACCCAAGCACACAAGATCAATATATAGGTTTAGATGCAGGGTCAGCATTGTTAGTAGGTTCTTCACCTGAAAATTTAGACAGATATACATCATCACCAATTTCAACAAGCCCAACGGCTCAGTTTTTAGGGTCTTTAGGATTTCCAATTCCTTCTTCTGTAACATTGACAGGAAGAAATGGATATGAAAATGCATGGACATTAACCTCTGTGCAAGCTTTTGGAGCAGCAGCAGCAGCAGGGAATTTTGACCCGTCGCTTTTAGATTCAACACCTATTGATTTTGTGAAGCCAGAAAAAGTAACTGCTTACGAAGTAGGATATAGAGGTATTTTAGGAGCATTTACTGTTGATTTTAGCGCATATTACAACCAATATGAAGATTTCATAGGAAATAAAGTTGTATTAGCACCTTTATATGGGCAAGCAAACTTATCAGATATTGTAGATTTAACTCCAGTTGGTGGAGTGCCAACTCCCTTAGCGTTAGTAGCCTTAAGCAATGAAGATTTCCAACCTTTTTCTTTATATACTAACTCTGCTGCAGAGATTGATTCTTACGGAGCAGGTCTTGGTTTAAGTACTAAAATTTGGGGAAGTTATAACTTTGGAATAAACTATACATATTCTAAATTTGACTTTGATCAAGCAACAGACCCTGATTACGAAGCAGGATTTAATACACCAGAACACAAGGTAAAACTTCAATTTGGGAATCCAAAAGCATTTAAAAACTTTGGATTTAATGTAAATGTACGTTGGAATGATGAGTACTTATGGCAATCAACATTTATTGATGCAATTGTTGATGCAAGAACTGTAATAGATGCACAAGTAAGTTATTCGATGCCAAAATGGAAATCTACCTTTAAAATTGGTGGAGCAAATCTTGGAGGTCAAGAATATTTGAGTGCACCAGGAAATGGTAAAATAGGATCACAATATTTTGCTTCTTGGACGCTTAATCCATAAAAGAATAATAGATACTATTTTTAAAGTCCTTTGTTAATTCAAAGGACTTTTTTTATGTATAAAAAAGAATAAAAAATAGATTTATTTTTAAATTAAAACATCTATCTTTGCACCTTGAAAATAGAGAGTAATCCCAAGAAGTTAAAAAGCTAACAATAAAGAGTTAAGGTAATGACTAAAATTACAGGTAAAGTAGCACAAATTATAGGTCCAGTTATTGATGTTGAATTTGCAGGAGGTTCTGAACTTCCAAGAATTTATGATTCATTAGAAATCGTTAAAAAAGACGGAACAAAACTAATCTTAGAAGTACAATCTCACGTTGGAGAAAATACAGTTCGTACAATCTCGATGGATTCTACAGATGGTTTAAGTAGAGGTGTAGAAGCAGTAGCTACAGGAAGCCAAATACAAATGCCGATAGGAGAAGAAGTTTATGGACGCTTATTTAACGTAATTGGAGATGCTATTGATGGTTTGCCAGATTTGCCAAAAAAAGACAAAGACGGACTTTCAATTCACCGTGAAGCACCAAAATTTGAAGACTTATCTACCGCAACTGAAGTATTGTTTACAGGAATTAAAGTAATTGATTTAATTGAGCCGTACGCAAAAGGAGGTAAAATTGGATTATTTGGAGGCGCAGGAGTTGGTAAAACAGTATTGATTCAAGAATTGATTAATAATATAGCAAAAGGACACGGAGGATTATCTGTATTTGCAGGTGTAGGAGAAAGAACACGTGAAGGAAATGACCTTTTGAGAGAAATGTTAGAATCGGGAATTATAAAATACGGAGATGATTTTATGCACTCTATGGAAGAAGGCGGATGGGATTTATCAAAAGTAGATATGGAGATTATGAAAGAATCAAAAGCAACATTTGTTTTTGGTCAAATGAATGAGCCTCCAGGAGCACGTGCTCGTGTAGCATTATCTGGATTAACAATTGCAGAATATTTTAGAGATGGCGCAGGAGACGGACAAGGAAAAGATGTGCTTTTCTTTGTAGATAATATTTTCCGTTTTACACAAGCAGGATCAGAAGTATCGGCACTTTTAGGACGTATGCCATCAGCAGTAGGTTACCAACCAACATTGGCAACAGAAATGGGTGTAATGCAAGAACGTATTACCTCAACTAAAAACGGTTCTATTACATCTGTACAAGCAGTTTATGTACCTGCGGATGATTTAACAGATCCAGCACCAGCAACCACATTTGCGCATTTAGATGCAACAACGGTATTGTCTCGTAAAATTGCAGAATTAGGAATATACCCTGCAGTAGATCCATTAGATTCTACTTCAAGAATTTTAACTGCCGATATTTTAGGTGATGAGCATTACAATACAGCGCAAGCAGTAAAAGAATTATTACAACGCTACAAGGAACTACAAGATATTATTGCAATTCTAGGTATGGAAGAATTATCAGAAGAAGATAAATTGGTTGTTCATAGAGCAAGACGTGTACAACGTTTCTTATCACAACCTTTCCACGTTGCTGAGCAGTTTACTGGTATTCCAGGATGTTTAGTAGATATTAAAGACACTATTAAAGGATTTAATATGATTATGGACGGCGAGTTAGATAAATACCCTGAAGCAGCATTTAACCTTAGAGGTTCTATACAAGATGCAATTGATGCAGGAGAAAAAATGTTAGCAGAAGCGTAAAACAGTATGCAGTTGGCAGTTAGCAGTTAGCAATAAAAGGCAACTGAATACTGAATGCTGAGTACTAAAAACTAAAGAAATATGTTTTTAGAAATTGTAACACCAGAAGCAGTCATTTTAACTTCAGAAGTACATTCTGTAACCGTTCCAGGAATTAATGGAGAATTTCAGATGTTAAATAACCACGCACCAATTGTATCGCTATTGGTAAATGGTAACGTGAAGTTTAAAGGAGGTGTTGTTAAAATAGAAGATGATTTTAAAGATAAGTTTACCAAAGTTGATGGAGAATATGTATTCGCTATCAATAGCGGAACTATTGAAATGAAAGAAAATAAAGTAATTGTTTTAGCAGATTAAGTTAAAAAAGCATAAAAATATAAAACTCCAAGTATCATGCTTGGAGTTTTTTTATGCGTATTTTTATAATAAAAAATAACTTTTTTAACAAGGAAATTGTAACTTTAGAGTTAAATAAACCAAAAGATGAATACATTTATAACATTAGCAGTTTTTGAATATTCAACAGAAGCACATTTAGTAAAATCAAAACTAGATTCGGAAGGAATACGAACTCTTTTGTTTGATGAAAAAACAATAGACTCAGATCCTTTAATAAGCCAAGCAATTGGTGGTGTAAAGTTAAAAGTTGTTAATGAGGATGTTGAAAAAGCATTAAAAATTTACAATAAAATAAGAAAGTATAAAAAAGATGTTAATGGGAGCGAAATTCATTGTAAAGAATGTAATTCAACGCGTATTTTAATTGCTCCGACACAACGAAAAAACATTTTTTATATGCTATTTCCTTTTTTTGAGAAGAGAAGGCATATTTGTAATGATTGCAAAACGGTTTTTTGATTAATCTTCTAGATACTCCAAAATATCCGAAGGTTGACACTCCAAAGCCTTGCAAATAGCCTCTAAAGTAGAAAATCGAATTGCTTTTGCTTTACCAGACTTTAAAATAGAAAGATTGGCAGTTGTAATCCCTACAATTGCGGCTAAATCTTTGCTTTTCATCTTGCGTTTGGCAAGCATTACATCAAGGTTTACGATAATTGCCATTATATTGTTAGTTCATTTTCTTGTTTGATGATTTTTCCGTTTTTGATAATATCGGAAATAATAAGTAACCCAAAACCAATGATTAAAAGAGGAATTGCTTGGAAAGCACGAATTATAAGAAAATCTTCTCCTTTCATCGTTTTTATAAAAAGTAATAACTCTACAGAGAAAAATAAGAGTCCATAAACAATTATCAAAAAACCACCTGCTTTAAAGTACTTGGCACTTTTAGTGTTAAAAAAACCTTTTTTTATAATCAAAAAAAGACCTTGTTGAATAAAAATTAACCCTAAAAAGAGGAATATGTAGAAAAGACTTTCAAGATTAAATGTAGAAAATCCAAAAAGAGTGTTCTTGTGAATAGTATCAGGAAAAGGATTGTTAAAGAGTATTTCGTAAAAAAAGAATAAATATAACAAAATAAGCGCCACTAAAAACCCATGTAAAATTTTAATTTTCTTCATAATTATATTGTTAATTCGTTTTCTTGTTTAGCGGTTTTCGCAATTTTAAAAACCTCACTTAGCACCATAAAAAACAATCCTAAACAAAGAATTGCTGTCATTAGACCAATAGAAACCTCTAGTTTTCCAGAGACAAGGTTAAGCACAAAAACTCCGACTATATTAATGATAGAAAACAGGCTTAGCAAATACCCTATTTTATTGAAATTTGTAATTACGGTATCATCAAATGTTTTTTTTCTTATAAACATAGAAAGTGCTTTTCTAAATAAAAAAACGGCATAAAAAATCAGTAAATATGACAATAATATCACTGAAATAATGAGTTTCGATAGAAAACCTGTAATAACAAGTGTTTCATTGTGTAATTTTATCGGAATTAAACTTAAATCCGAATAAATAAAAAGAAAAGGAACAGCAATTAAAACAACTAAAATCCCAGGATAAGATAAAATCCAGATAATATCTACAAGTGTTTTTAAAATAAATAATTTTCGCATAATATTAATTTTTTATACCGCAAAGATATATTAAATTATCGAATAACAATAATAAATTATCAAAAAAAGATATTTTATTGTTTTGAGAGAATCAAAATAGTAGTTAAAAATAAAATAAAAATTAACATAGAGATTTCTTTAAAAAAGGTATTTTTGCGGACTAAATAAACTAAAGTAAATTAAAGTATGAATACAAGAGGAATACTATTAATCGCACTATTTTCGCTATTAATTAGACCGTCTTTTTCACAAGAAAATAGCCAAATAGAACAGTTAGATTCTGTAATAATTTCATCAAGTAGAATTGATATTCCGTTTAAAGAAAGTTCAAGAACAATTGAGGTAATTACAGCGGCTCAAATAGAAAAAAGCCCTTCAAATAATGTTGCAGACTTATTACAAAATGTTGCAGGAATAGATGTAAGAAGGCGTGGTGTTGACGGAATGCAGTCAGATATTTATATTCGAGGAGGTCATTTTAACCAAACATTAATTTTGATTGACGGCATAAAAACGGAAGATCCTCAAACGGGACATCACACAATGAATATGATGATTCCGTTGGAAAATATTGAAAGAATTGAAATAATCAAAGGTCCTGCAGCGCGAATTTTTGGGCAAAATGCATTTTTAGGAGCCATTAATATTGTAACTAAAAAACACGTAAAGAATAACTTGAGTATCGACTTAAAAACAGGTTCATACAAACGTGCTTTTGTAGGTGTTACAGGAGCATTAAATTTTGAAAAGTCAAGTCATCAAGTACATTTTTCAAACAATACAAGCGATGGATATAGAACTAATACAGATTTCAAAAATCAAAATTACTTTGTAAAAAGTAGCCTTAAAACAAAAAACGAACCAATTAATATTTTGGCTTCATTTGCTGAAAGAAAGTTTGGAGCGAACAATTTTTATACCAATTCGCCAAGCTTTAATGAATATGAAGAAACACAAACAAGTTTAGTTGGTGTTTCTACGAAATTTGTAAAAAATAATTTTACAATCAAGCCAAAAGTATATTGGAAGCGAAACCAAGACATGTTTTTGTTGAGGCGAGAAGACCCAAGTTTTTCAAGAAACTTTAATATCTCTAACAAAATTGGCGCCGAAGTAAATACATCTTATAAGTCAAAACTTGGAACTACAGGTATTGGTGTCGATTTTGCGAAGGTTTCATTGGCGAGCAATAATCTTGGAGACCAAGATAGAACACAATTTAATACTTTTATTGAGCATCGTTTTTTATTGGCAGATAACAAATTAGATATTACGCCAGGAGTTTCGTTAAATTACTTTTCAGATTTTGATTTTAATGCCTTTCCAGGACTAGATATTGGTTATAAGATCAATGATAAATTAAAGGTCTATGGAAACATTGGAGTTTCATATCGTATTCCTACATACACAGAATTGTATATCAATATCCCGAATTTCTTGTCAGGAAATGATGCTTTGAAACCAGAAAAAGCATTAGCAGAAGAAATAGGAATTAAGTATTCCTCTTCTAATTTTAAAGTAGGTTCAGCATTTTTTAGAAGAGAAGCCAAAGACTTGATTGATTATGTGAAAGAAACAGCCACAAGCACAGTGTTTTTAGCACAAAATTTACGTAAAATCACAACCACTGGTTTTGAAGTAAATACATCTTATAAATTTAAGATAAATGACCAAATACAAAACATCAAATTAGGCTATACCTTTTTAGAAGATGATTATCATGATACTAATGTTTTTTCGTCAAGATATTTATTAAACACCTCAATTAAACATCATTTTACAGCAAGTTTTGATTTTGAATTATTTAAGGCTTTACAACCAAGCATTTCGTATAGATATGTTGAAAGACCAACAAATTCATACACTATTGTTGATGCAAAATTATCAGCAAAAATAAAACAGTTTGCCATTTTTATTACAGGAAATAACATTTTTAATACTGAATATTCAGAAGAAAACAATATACCAATGCCTAAAGGAAATGTATTATTTGGTTTGAAATATAGTTTAAAATAAACTAAATAGATTTGCCATTCCTGCGAAGGCAAGAACCTAAACAAAAGAGGGGGTTTATCTGATGATAAACCTCCTCTTTGTTAGGGTATTGTTTCTAAAACACCAAAAAGATAACAGTCTAATCTACAACTGTCCAGTAATCCATTTATAAACATCGTTTCCGTTGGCTAACAGTAGCAGTCCCATCAAGAAGATAAATCCACCTATTTGAGCGTATTCTAAGAATTTGTCACTTGGTTTTCTTCCTGTAATCATTTCCCAAAGCGTGAATAATACATGACCTCCATCAAGTGCAGGAATTGGTAATAGGTTCATAAAACCAAGCATCAATGATAAAAAGGCAGTAATTGCCCAAAATGCAGGCCAACTCCAAGTAGAAGGAAAAATATTTCCAATAGCAATAAATCCTCCAAGACTTGTTGCTCCTTTTGAGGTAAATACAAATTTAAACTGTGTTACAATATCGTGTAATTTCCAATATGCTTCTGAACTCCCTCTTAAAATGCTCTCAGAAAAAGAAAATTCTTTTGAGATAACTTTTACATAGTCTTTATCGGTTGGTTTTGGTTGAATTCCGATTTTCCCTTTTTTACCAAGAGGTATTTTCAAATCAATTATTTCGTTATTTCTATTAACTTTAATAGTTGCAAACTCTTTTGAATTTTGAATACCAAAAGTTACATCCGACCAATATTTTACAGGAGTTCCATTTACGGCAACAATTTTATCGGTTTTTAATAATCCTGCTTTTTCAGCATTAGAACCTTCTGCTACAGAATCTAAAACAAATGGAAAACGAGGTGTCATTGCTGTCATTCCAGTAGATTGAAATATCTGCATATCAATATCTTCAGGAAGTGTTATTTGCTCTATTTTTCCGTCAGTATGTTTTACTGTAATTGTTTGTACGCTTCTTAATAAAAGGTGATTGTTAATATCTCTAACATCATCTAATTCTTTTCCGTTTACCAATAATAAATTATCCCCTTGCTGTACGCCATATTGCTCTAATACTTTAGCAACACCAAAACCATATTTCACATCTCCACTTTTTACAATGTTTTCTCCCCAAACATTGAAAAGCATGATGTAGATTAAAAACCCTAAAATGAAATTTACAATAACTCCACCAAGCATAACAATTAAGCGTTGCCATGCAGGTTTTGAACGAAACTCCCAAGGTTGTGGTTCTTTTTCCATTTGCTCTAAATCCATACTTTCATCAATCATTCCAGAGATTTTCACATAACCTCCAAGAGGCAACCATCCAACTCCATATTCTGTTCCTCCTTTTTTGAAACTGAACAATTTCTTTCCCCAAGCGTCAAAAAACAAATAGAATTTTTCAACTCTTGTTTTAAATATTTTTGCTGGAATAAAATGTCCTAACTCGTGTAAAACAATTAATAATGATAAACTCAGTAATAATTGCGATGCTTTTATAAATATTTCCATATAGTATCTTTCTTGTCTTAAAAAACGCACAAATGTACGGTTTTAAATAGAGTTTTAAAACAGTTACTTAAAGTAGATGTATCATTTAACAAACTTTTATTACCTACAGCGTACAAAAAACACTGTTTGTTGTAAATTTGCATAAAATTTTTTTGAGGTAAGCATTTAATTTCATATCTTTAACGTCAATAAAATATACAAAAAATGGGAATTTTTAAAGGTCAAAACCTCATAGAGTTTACTGAACGTTTCAAAACCGATCAAGATTGCAGAGAATAT
>JAKITY010000029.1 GCA_021647835.1 Flavobacteriaceae bacterium
CCATTGAATAATTCGACTGTATTTTCATCTTTTACTTTTATAGTATAAGAATTTTGAGGATCAATATTATGGGTTACACTAATCTGTTTTATTGTATTGAGAGGCTAGTTAAATACACCTGTAAACCTCCAATCGTGAAAGTTTGTATAAAATCGTATGTCTAATGAACCATACATATCTTGTTTGTGAGTGATATAGGGGACATCCGATTTTTTATCACCAACTTTTAAAAGCATATATGTTCCCATGTGATCATTAGTAGCACCTCCTATAAACCAAGTTTTATGCGGTTTTGATTCTCCTTTTAAAAAAATTTCTACTTTTTTATGCCGAACAGCTAATGTTGTTAATACATTATTTAAGCTAATTTCTGGGACATCTTGTTTTACTCTAATTCTTTTCATTTCTGAATTGCTTTGTGCACGTTGCTTTACGCTTAATGCTTATCCGTTAAAAACTTTATCTAAAGAAACACCTCTTTGTTTAGCAATAGTACTTGCACTACGTAATCTTAATAAAGCATCAAATGTTGCTTTTACTACGTTGTGAGGGTTAGAAGAACCTTGTGATTTTGATAATACATCATGTACTCCTACTGATTCTAATACTGCACGTACTGCACCTCCTGCAATAACTCCTGTACCGTGAGATGCTGGTTTTAAAAACACTTTTGCTCCACCGTACTTACCTTTTTGCTCATGAGGTAATGTTTTCTTAATTATAGGTATTCTTACTAAATTCTTCTTTGCGTCT
Source organism: Flavobacteriaceae bacterium (assembly GCA_021647835.1). Lineage (GTDB taxonomy): Bacteria > Bacteroidota > Bacteroidia > Flavobacteriales > Flavobacteriaceae > Urechidicola. The sequence continues at coordinate 754 of JAKITY010000029.1, forward strand.
TCAATTGCTTTTGCAATTGCAGATGCTACATCTTTAGATTTTCCTAAACCTTGACCTACAACTCCGTTTCCATCTCCTACAACAACAATTGCAGAAAATCCGAAGGCTCTACCTCCTTTTGTTACTTTAGTAACACGTTGTACACCAACTAAATGGTCTTTTAACTCTAAACCACTTGGCTTAACTCTTTCTATATTTTTGTATGCTTTATACATAATACCTAATTAAAATTTTAAACCTGCTTCTCTTGCAGCTTCTGCTAGAGTTTTAACTCTACCGTGATACAAATAACCATTTCTGTCAAAAGCACATGTTTCAATACCTGCTTTTGATGCTGCTTCTCCAATTGCTTTTCCAACTGCAGTTGCAACTTCTCCTTTTGATACTGAAGCAATTGCTTTATCTCTTGATGAAACTGATGCTAACGTAGTTCCTGATTCATCATTTATCAATTGAGCATAGATTTCTTTATTACTTCTAAAAACTGATAATCTTGGTTTAGATGCAGTTCCAGAAACAATCTTTCTGATTCTATACTTAATTCTTTGCCTTCTTTCTAGCTTTGATAATGCCATAATTCCTATAAATTATGCAGTTTTACCTGCTTTTCTTCTTAATACTTCTCCTACAAACTTAACTCCTTTTCCTTTATAAGGCTCTGGCGGGCGGAATGAACGAATCTTTGCCGCTACTTGACCAACCAATTGCTTGTCTGATGAAGTTAATTTTATAATTGGATTTTTACCTTTTTCTGATACTGTTTCAACTTTTACTTCTGGAGCAATGTTTAAAACTATACTGTGAGAAAAACCTAAAGCTAAATCAAGTTTTTGACCTTGATTGCTTGCTCTATATCCTACTCCTACTAATTCTAATTCTTTTGACCATCCTTTTGAAACTCCGTCAACCATATTGTTTATTAAAGCTCTGTATAAACCATGCTTTGCTTTATGATCTTTACTTTCTGATGGTCTTCCTAATGAAATTGTACCATCTTCTACTTTAACAGTAATATCTTTAATTTCTTGAGATAACTCTCCCAATTTTCCTTTGACAGTAACAACATCATTGTTAATATCAAAAGTTACTCCTTCTGGAAGTGTTATTGGATTATTTCCTATTCTTGACATCTTTAGTTATCTTTTAATATACGTGACATAATACTTCTCCTCCAACATTCTCACGAGTTGCTTGCTTGTTAGTCATTACTCCGTTTGAAGTAGAAACTATAGCAATACCTAACCCATTCAATACTCTTGGCATTTCAGAAGCACCTGCGTATTTACGCAATCCTGGTTTACTAATTCTTTCAATATTCTTAATTACAGATTCTTTTGTTTGTCTGTCATATTTTAAGGCTATTTTGATTGATCCTTGTACTGTAGAATCTTCAAATTTGTAACTTAAAACATAACCTTGATCAAACAAAATCTTCGTAATCTCTTTCTTCACATTCGAAGAAGGGATTTCTACTACTCTGTGTCCTGCACTAATTGCATTTCTAACTCTTGTTAGATAATCTGCGATTGGATCTGTATACATATTTATTAATTTGCGGTCTTGGTTTTTAACTTTCTGTTAAACCTGAAACCAATTTATAATTTTTTACCAACTAGCTTTTCTTACTCCTGGAATTAATCCTTGATTAGCCATTTCTCTGAACGTCACACGTGACACTCCAAACTGACGCATATAACCTTTTGGTCTTCCTGTTAATTTACAACGATTGTGCATACGAACTGGAGATGCATTTTTAGGTAACTTTTGTAATCCTACATAATCTCCAGCCTCTTTCAAAACTTTCCTTTTTTCAGCGTATTTTGCTACCGTTTTTGCTCTTTTTACTTCACGAGCTTTCATTGATTCTTTAGCCATCTCTTAGTTCTTTTTAAAAGGTAAACCTAATTCGGTTAATAATGATTTTGCTTCCTTATCTGTAGGCGCAGATGTTACAAAAGTAATATCCATTCCTCCGATTTTATTTATCTTATCAATATCAATTTCAGGGAAAATGATTTGTTCAGTAATACCTAAGTTATAATTTCCTCGACCATCAAAACCTGTTGCTTTGATACCTCCAAAATCTCTAACTCGTGGTAATGAAACTGTTACTAATCTATCTAAAAATTCATACATCTTAGTTCCTCTTAACGTAACTTTCACACCAATTGGCATTCCTTTACGTAATTTGAAAGCTGCAACATCTTTTTTAGACATTGTAGCAATCGCTTTTTGACCAGTTATTTTTGTTAACTCTTCAAGTGCGTGATCTATCAATTTCTTATCAGCTACTGCTGCTCCAACTCCTTTACTAATTACAATTTTTTGTAATTTAGGAACTTGCATTACATTCTTGTAACTAAATTCTTCTTTAAGTGCAGAAACTATTCTACTCTTATATTCTCCTTTAAGTCTTGGTGTATATTCCATAACTATATCGCTTTATCCGTTTTTCTAGATACCCTAACTTTTTTATCACCTTCAACTTTATAGCCAACTCTTACAGTTTTGCCATCTTCAATCAAACCTAAATTTGAAATATGTAGTGAAGCTTCTTTTTTGATAATTCCTCCTTGAGGATTATCTGCGCTAGGTTTTGCGTGTTTAGATACCATATTGACACCTTCAACTATCGCTCTATTTTTTGAAGTTAAAATCTTTACAATTTTCCCTTCTTCTCCTTTATGATCTCCAGCAAGTACTCTTACCGTATCTCCTGATTTTATCTTTAATTTTGCCATCGTTTCTTATAGTTTTATTAAAGCACTTCAGGTGCTAATGATACAATCTTCATGAATTGTTTATCACGAAGCTCTCTTGCTACTGGTCCAAAAACACGTGTTCCTTTCATTTCTTCAGTAGTACTATCAATCAACACACATGCGTTATCGTCAAAACGGATATAAGATCCATCTTTTCTTCTTATTTCTTTTTTGGTACGAACAACAACTGCTTTTGCAACTTGTCCTTTTTTCACTGATCCGTTTGGAGTCGTTTGCTTAATAGAAACAACTATTTTATCTCCAATTGAAGCATAACGTTTTTTAGTTCCTCCTAAAACACGAATTACTAAAACTTCTTTTGCTCCAGTATTGTCAGCTACTTTTAATCTTGATTCTGTCTGTAACATAATAAATTATTTAGCTCTTTCTAGGATTTCTACTAATCTCCAACGTTTCGATTTACTCATCGGACGAGTTTCCATAATTCTAACAGTGTCGCCAATGTTACAATCATTAGTTTCGTCATGTGCAACGTACTTTTTTGTTTTTAATACGAATTTTCCGTACATAGGATGTTTCACTTTTTTAACTTCTGCAACAACAATAGATTTTTCCATTTTGTTACTAGAAACAATTCCTATTCTCTCTTTTCTAAGATTTCTTTTTTCCATCTTTATACTATTGTACTTCTCTATTAGTTATTTCTGTTGCCAATCTAGCAACAGTTCTTCTAAGGCCTTTTAATTGCATTGGTGTTTCCAATGGAGATATAGCGTGAGCCATTTTAAGATCAGTATAATTTTTTTTCAATTGTACAAGTTTCTCTTGTAATTCTTCAATTGATAATTCTTTTATTTCTGACTGTTTCATTACTTTTATCGATTAAGCGTTATCAAAATCAAAATCTCTTGCAACAATAAACTTTGTTCTAACTGGCAATTTTTGTGCCGCTAAACGCAATGCTTCTTTTGCAATATCCATAGATACTCCACCTACTTCAAACATGATTCTTCCTGGTTTTACAACTGCAACAAAATATTCTGGAGCTCCTTTACCTTTACCCATACGTACTTCTAATGGTTTTTTGGTAATAGGCTTGTCTGGAAATATTTTAATCCACAATTGTCCTTCTCTTTTCATATAACGAGTTGCTGCAATACGAGCTGCTTCGATTTGACGAGATGTAAGCAAGTTTTGGTCTAATGATTTCAAACCAAACATTCCATTAGAAAGAATTGTTCCTCTACCGGAATTTCCTTTCATATTTCCTTTTGCTTTCTGTACTTTACGATATTTTACTCTTTTTGGCTGTAACATCTTTTCTAGTTTCTAAAATCTAAAATTAATTTCTTCTACGAGGTTGTCTCGACTGTCTCTTTCCTCCTGATTTACCACCTTTACTCTTTGATAAACCTACTAACGGATTCAACTCTCTCTTTCCATAAACCTCACCTTTCATAATCCACACTTTTACACCTAGTTTTCCGTAGGTAGTATTAGACTCTACTAATGCATAATCAATATCAGCTCTAAAAGTAGAAAGCGGTATTCTCCCTTCTTTATAGTGTTCTGAACGTGCCATTTCAGCACCATTCAAACGACCACTAATTTGAACTTTTATTCCTTCTGCATTCATTCTAGTTGCAGCAGCAATTGCCATTTTGATTGCACGTCTATATGAAATTCGGCTTTCAATTTGACGAGCGATACTTGCCGCTACTAATGTTGCATCAAGTTCTGGACGTTTGATTTCAAAAATATTAATTTGAACTTCTTTTCCTGTAATTTTCTTTAACTCTTCTTTTAACTTGTCTACCTCTTGACCACCTTTCCCGATAATAATTCCAGGTCTTGCAGTTGTGATAGTAACGGTTACAAGTTTAAGTGTGCGTTCGATAATTATTCTTGATACACTTGCTTTAAATAATCTAGCACGTATGTACTTTCTTATTTTATCATCTTCAGCTAATTTATCGCCATAGTCATTTCCTCCGTACCAGTTAGATTCCCATCCTCTGATAATTCCTAAACGATTTCCTATTGGATTTGTTTTTTGTCCCATTTCTACTTTGATTATTTGCTTTGAACAATTTTATTACCCAACACTAAAGTTACGTGATTAGAACGTTTTCTAATTCTATGTGCACGACCTTGCGGTGCTGGTCTTAATCTTTTTAACATTCCTGCGCTATCTACAAAAATTTCTTTTACAAATAGGTTTGCATCTTCAATACTTGCATCCTCATTTTTTGCTTGCCAATTTGCAATAGCAGATAATAATAATTTTTCAAGATTGATTGACGCTTCTTTAGCATTAAATTTTAAGATTTGAAGTGCTTTTTCAACTTCAACTCCTCTAATTAAATCTGCAACTAAACGCATTTTTCTTGGTGATGTAGGACAACCTGTAAGTTTAGCAAAAGCTAACTGCTTTTTCTCATCCTTCATTTGTTGTGCTCTTATTTTTTTTCGAACTCCCATGATTACCTACTATTTTTTACCTTTATTTTTTCTATCCGCACCATGCCCTCTATAAGAACGTGTTGGTGAAAACTCTCCTAACTTATGACCAACCATATTTTCAGTAACATATACTGGAATAAACTGGCGTCCGTTATGGACTGCTATCGTTTGACCTACAAAATCAGGTGTAATCATTGAGGCTCTTGACCATGTTTTGATTACTGATTTTTTATTCGAATCTACATTCGCTTGAATTTTTCTTTCTAATTTATAAGAAACAAAAGGTCCTTTCTTTAATGAACGTGCCATATCTTAATTATTTTTTTCTACGTTCTAAAATATACTTATTACTCGCTTTGGTCTTAGACCTTGTCTTGAACCCTTTTGCAGGAATACCATTTCTAGATCTTGGATGACCACCAGAAGCCTTACCTTCTCCACCACCCATAGGATGATCAACAGGGTTCATTACTACTGGTCTTGTTCTTGGACGTCTTCCTAACCATCTTGTTCTACCTGCTTTACCAGACACTAACAATTGATGGTCTGAATTAGACACAACTCCGATAGTTGCCATACAAGTCAACAAAATCAATCTTGTTTCTCCAGACGGCATTTTAACTGTAGCATATTTTCCGTCTTTCGCCATTAACTGAGCAAACGAACCTGCACTACGAGCCATTACAGCACCTTGTCCTGGTCTTAACTCAATACAAGAGATTGTTGTTCCTAAAGGCATTTTTCCAAGAGGCATTGCATTTCCAATTTCTGGAGCGATATTTTCATCTCCCGAAACTATTTTTTGACCTACTTGTAATCCATTTTGAGCAATAACGTATCTTTTTTCACCATCAGCATATGCTAATAATGCGATAAACGCTGTACGGTTTGGATCGTATTCTATTGTTTTAACTGTAGCTGGAATTCCGTTTTTATTTCTTTTAAAATCAATAATACGGTATCTCTTTTTATGACCACCACCAATGTAGCGCATTGTCATTTTTCCACTGTTGTTTCGACCTCCAGATCTTTTTTTCGGAGCAAGTAAACTTTTCTCCGGCTTATCAGTAGTTATGGCGTCGAACCCATTTACTACTCTAAAACGCTGACCTGGCGTTACTGGTTTTAATTTTCTAACTGACATTTCTTAAATTAGATATTGTTATAAAAATCAATATTATCTCCTTCTGCTAATTGAACTATTGCTTTCTTATAGGCTCCTTTCATTCCAGACACTACACCACTTTTTGTGAATTTAGTAACTCTTTTTACAGGATAGTTCATTGTCTTAACACTTTCAACAGAAACACCGTAAATACTCTCTACAGCTTTCTTGATTTCAACTTTATTAGCTTTCTTGTTCACAACAAATCCATAACGATTAAATAATTCGCTATCATTTGTCATTTTTTCCGTTATAATAGGTTTAATTAAAATACTCATCTTGAACCCTATTTCTTAAATTTGATTAATTTCTTCTAAAGAACTCTCTAAAAGAATAATTTTATTTGCATTTAAAACCTCGTAAGTGCTTAGCCCTGAATTTGTTATGGTTTTTGCACGTTTTAAATTTCGTGATGACAAATATACATTATTATTTAAATCACCCAACACAAATAGAGATTTTTTATTCTCAAGCCCTAAACCTTGCAAAACAGCAATGAAATTTTTCGTTTTTGGAGCTTCAAAATTGAAGTCTTCAACTACTAAAATATTACTATCTCTTGCTTGCATACTCAATGCAGATTTACGTGCTAATTTCTTAAGGCCTTTATTCAATTTAAAAGAATAATTTCTTGGTCTTGGTCCGAAAACACGTCCACCTCCTCTAAAAATTGGAGACTTAATACTTCCTGCACGAGCAGTACCTGTACCTTTTTGCTTTTTTATCTTTCTTGTAGATCCTTTAATATCTGCTCTTTCTTTTGCCTTATGAGTACCTTGTCTTTTATTAGCCAAGTGTTGTTTCACATCTAAATATACAGCATGATCGTTTGGTTCTATTGCGAAAACAGTATCTGAAAGTTCAACTTTCCTTCCTGTTTCTTTTCCGTGTATGTCTAAAACTTTTACTTTCATTATTTCTGAATAATTACATAAGCGTTTTTATGACCAGGAACACATCCTTTTACAACAAGTAGATTCTTCTCAGCAACTACTTTTAAAACTCTTAAATTTTGAACTTTCACTTTGTCTCCACCCATACGTCCTGCCATTCGCATTCCTTTGAATACTCTTGCAGGATAAGATGCTGCTCCAATTGACCCTGGTGCTCTTAAACGATTGTGCTGACCATGTGTTGCTTGTCCAACTCCGGCAAAACCGTGTCTTTTAACAACTCCTTGAAACCCTTTACCTTTTGAAGTTGCAGAAACATCTACAAACTCACCTTCGGCAAAGTGCTCAACAGTGATAGAATCACCTAATTTATACTCTTCTTCAAATCCTTGGAATTCAATGACTTTTTTCTTGGCAACGGTACCAGCTTTTTTAAAGTGACCGTCTAAAGCTTTATTTGAGCTTTTTGCCTTTTTGTCATCGAAACCAAGTTGTAACGCATTGTATCCGTCAACCTCTTCGGTTCTGACTTGGGTAACAACGCATGGACCTGCTTCAATTACTGTACATGGAATATTCTTTCCACTTTCATCGAATAAACTGGTCATTCCGATTTTTCTTCCTATTAACCCAGACATATTTAATTTAATTAATTATTATTTTTATTACTATTATTCAAAAAAACAAGGTTGAAAATACTTCAACCTTGAATGTATTTTTCCGTTTTTCCCTCGACAACTGCTAAGGACATGTTACTAAAAGTTTCCTTTCAACATACAAAGTTTACTAAACTTTAATTTCTACTTCAACTCCACTTGGAAGCTCTAATTTCATTAAAGCGTCAATAGTTTTTGAAGATGAACTATAAATGTCTAATAATCTTTTATAAGCACACAATTGGAATTGTTCTCTTGATTTTTTGTTTACGTGTGGTGAACGCAATACTGTAAAAATCTTTTTGTGAGTTGGTAATGGAATTGGTCCATTAACTACAGCTCCTGTACTTTTAACTGTTTTTACGATTTTTTCAGCAGATTTATCTACTAAATTGTAATCGTAAGACTTTAATTTTATTCTAATTTTTTGACTCATCGTTTATTATTTAGAGATTAACCTTTTGCTTTTTCAATTACTGCTTCAGATACATTAGAAGGAGTTTTTGCATAGTGTGAAAATTCCATTGTTGATGTTGCTCTACCAGAAGACAATGTTCTCAAAGTAGTTACATAACCAAACATTTCTGATAATGGAACATCTGCTTTTACAACTTTTGCTCCTGCTCTATCATCCATTGCGTTGATTGTTGCTCTTCTTCTATTTAAATCTCCAACAATATCTCCCATATTTTCTTCAGGAGTTACAACATCCATTTTCATAATTGGCTCCATGATTACTGCACCTGCTGCTTTCGCTGCTGCTTTGTAACCAAGTTTTGCTGCCAATTCAAAAGAAAGCGCATCAGAATCCACAGGGTGGAAAGATCCATCTTTCAATGTGATTTTCATAGTATCCATTTCAAAACCTGCTAAAGGACCATTTGACATAGCTTGTTTAAATCCTTTCTCTACAGCTGGAATAAATTCTTTAGGAATACGTCCACCTTTAATCTTATCAACAAATTGTAATCCCATTCCTTCAAAATCATCATCAACTGGACCCATTTCGAATGAAATATCTCCAAATTTACCACGTCCACCAGATTGCTTCTTGTAAGTCTCTCTGTGTTCTGTAGTTTTTGTTAATGCTTCTTTATATTCTACTTGAGGTTCACCTTCATTTACTTCAACCTTAAATTCACGTTTTAATCTATCAACGATAATATCTAAGTGCAACTCTCCCATTCCTGAGATAATAGTTTGACCCGAAGCTTCATCTGTTTTTACTTGGAAAGTAGGATCTTCTTCTGACAATTTTGCCAAAGCCATTCCTAACTTTTCAACATCTACCTTAGTTTTAGGCTCAACTGCAATACCAATTACTGGATCTGGAAAGTCCATCGATTCTAAAATAATCGGATGCTTCAAATCAGACATCGTATCACCAGTTCTAATATCTTTAAAACCTACAGCTGCACCAATATCTCCTGCTTCAATATAATCGATAGCATTTTGTTTATTTGCGTGCATTTGATAGATTCTTGAAATACGCTCTTTTTTACCTGAACGGTTATTCAATATATATGAACCTGCATCTAAACGACCAGAATACGCTCTAAAGAATGCTAAACGACCAACAAAAGGATCGGTAGCAATTTTAAATGCTAACGCTGCAAAAGGTTCTTTAACATCTGGTTTACGAGAAATCTCTTCCTCAGTATCAGGATGTGTACCTATAATTGCTTCTTTATCTAAAGGTGAAGGCAAATATCTACAAACTGCATCCAATAAAAATTGAACTCCTTTGTTTTTAAATGCTGAACCACAAATCATAGGTATGATTGCCATGTCCATAACAGCAGCTCTTAAAGCAGCGTGTACTTCATCTTCTGTAATAGAATCTTCATCTTCCATGAATTTTTCTAACAAATTCTCATCGTAACTTGCTACTTCTTCAATCAATAAAGCTCTATATTCTCTTGCTTCTTCTTTTAATTCTTCAGGAATATCAATAACATCAAACGTTGCTCCATTATTTTCTTCATGCCAAACAATTGCCCTGTTCTTTACTAAGTCGATGATTCCTTTAAAGTCACCTTCTTCACCAATTGGGAGAACGATAGGCACTGCATTAGAGCCTAACATTTCTTTCACTTGTTTATTAACCATTAAGAAATCAGATCCTTGACGATCCATTTTATTAACGAATCCTATTCTTGGAACTTTATAATTATCTGCTAATCTCCAATTCGTTTCTGATTGTGGTTCTACACCATCAACAGCACTAAATAAAAACACTAAACCATCTAAAACACGTAAAGAACGGTTTACTTCAACCGTAAAATCAACGTGTCCTGGAGTATCTATAATGTTGAAATGATAACCTTTAGCATCTGCTGTTGGCTCTCCGTTTTCAGTAGGAAATTCCCACGTACAAGTTGTTGCAGCAGAAGTAATTGTAATTCCTCTTTCTTGCTCTTGCTCCATCCAGTCCATTGTTGCAGCACCATCATGTACTTCACCAATTTTATGAGAAACACCTGTATAATAAAGAACGCGCTCTGTTGTTGTTGTTTTACCAGCATCAATATGAGCTGCAATTCCAATATTTCTTGTATATTTTAAATCTCTTGCCATTTCTAATTAAAACCTAAAATGTGAAAATGCTTTATTTGCTTCTGCCATCTTGTGAACATCCACTCTCTTCTTTACAGCAGCACCTTCTTCTTTTGCAGCAGCTAAAATTTCCGCAGCAAGTTTTTGCGCCATTGTTTTTTCATTACGTTTTCTTGTATATGAAATCAACCATTTTATTGCCATAGAAATTTTACGGTCTGGTCTAATTTGCATTGGTATCTGAAATGTTGCTCCACCAACACGACGACTACGTACTTCTACTTGGGGCATTACATTACCTAAAGCGTCTTTCCATATTTCTAGTGATGACTTCTCTTCATCTTGTTTTTTTTCTTCTACGATATCTAACGCATCATAAAATACTTTAAAAGCTGTAGATTTTTTACCATCCCACATTAAGTTATTTACAAAACGTGTTACCAATTGATCATTAAACTTTGGATCTGGCAAAAGAATTCTTTTTTTCGCTTTTCTTTTTCTCATGTCTTTACATTAAAAGTGTTACTGATTACTTTTTAGGTCGTTTTGCTCCGTATTTAGATCGGCGCTGAGTTCTTCCCTCAACACCAGCAGTATCTAATGCCCCACGAACGATGTGGTATCTAACTCCAGGTAAATCTTTAACCCTTCCTCCTCTAACTAATACTATCGAGTGCTCTTGTAAATTATGTCCTTCTCCAGGAATATATGCATTCACCTCGTTTCCGTTTGTCAAACGAACCCTTGCTACTTTTCTCATTGCTGAGTTAGGTTTTTTAGGTGTCGTTGTGTAAACACGAGTACATACTCCTCTTCGTTGAGGACATGAATTTAAAGCTACCGATTTACTCTTCTTAGTTTTACTGGTTCTTCCTTTGCGTACTAATTGTTGTATAGTTGGCATACTAATTTGTTATTGTTTACGTTTTTTATTTGTTAAACCTCTTTTTTTAAGAGAGTGCAAATGTACAATAAAAATCTATTTATTCAAACACTGTTTAACTTATTTTTAAGATAGTTTTGCTTGTCAATAGAATAGCCTATATTCACAAGGAATTTATAACTCATTTTTTGACCCTTTGAAACAATATTTTACATCATATATATATAGCTTCTTTTTTCTAGTAGGAATTCATGATGTTTATGCTCAAAAAAATGAATTGAAAATTACCCCTAAAGACTCTATCAATAATTTAGTTTTAAATTCAATTCCTTTTAACCGTTTTCATCAAGATGAAAAATCTATTTATAATGAGTCAGATAGTATTTCTAAAAAGTTGTACGAAATCGGATTTATTAATAATTACATCAACCAAATAAAAAAGAAAGATTCGATTTATACTGCTTTTTATTTTTTAGGCGAAAACAAAAAAACAATTACAATTTATTACGATTCAAATTCCGTCAGAATAAATAGTATAAAATCTTTTTCTACTGATTTTTCTGAGAATTATTTTAAAATAGATATCAATAATGTTTCGTCTGTATTAAACAGCCTTGTAAATCAGTTAGAAAATAATGGAAATTCTTTTGCGGAAATTTCGCTTAAAAATATTTCTATTAAAGAAAATGAGTTATTTGCAGATTTACACATTAATAAAACCATTCGAAGAAAAATTGACGACATTTCTATTAATGGATATTCTGATTTTTCGAAACCTTTTATAAAACATAATTTAAACCTTAAAAAAGGGACTGTTTTTAATACTGATAAACTAAAGTTTGCTTCAGAAGCAATTCAAGCACTTCCTTTTGTGTCAGAAATAAAACCTCCTGAAGTTTTATTCACCAATGATTCAACAACTGTTTATTTGTATTTGCAAAAAAACAAATCAAATAAATTTGATGGTTTGATTGGCTTTTTATCTGACGAAAACGGGAAACTAAATTTTAATGGATATTTAGATTTACTATTAAATAACGTTTTTAACAAAGGCGAAACACTATCTGTTAATTGGAAAAGTAATGGAAACGATAGAAAACGTTTTAATCTTGCCGTTGAGACTCCTTATATATTTAATTCGCCTATAACTCCAAAAGCATCCTTCAATATATATAAGCAAGATTCGACCTTTTTAAATATTCGTGCTTTGGTTGATGTTTCTTATATTATCAACCCACAAAATAGTGTTTCTGTGAAATTTCAAACAGAAAAATCAAACGATTTGATAAATAATAACTCTCAAAACAATATTAATGAGTTTAGTAATCTTTTTTACGGAATCTCATATACTTATAAAAAACCAGATCCTTTTAAACCATTTCAAAATAAGTTTTTCTTTAGCATCAATACTCTTTGGGGAAATAGAACTTTAACTGCTAACTCTAAAAAATCAGTACAACAGAAATACGAACTTACCGTGAGTTATAATTGGATATTAAACCAAAGAAACTCTATATTTATTGAAAATAATAGCGCATTATTCACTTCTGATGAATTATTTACCAATGAAATTTATAGAATTGGTGGTGCAAACTCCATTCGAGGGTTTGACGAAGAAAGTATTTTTACTTCTTCTTATAGTATTTTAAATTTAGAATATCAATATCATTTAGCAAGTCGCTCCTACATATATTCAATTACTGATTTTGCATATATTCAGAATAACATACAAAACATAAACACTCAATTATATAGTTTTGGTGTTGGCTATACCTATAACATAAAGTCTGGGGTCATTAACATAAGTTATGCTCTTGGGAAAACATCTGAACTGCCTTTTGACTTTAATAATTCAAAGTTTCATATAAAATTAGTACAATTTTTTTAATGTCAGACGCAACCTTTTGAAAAATCATTCATCTTCTTTTTAGGATATTCACAAAAGTCATTAACATTTATTTAACTTTTTTAACTTTTTTTATGTTAAAAAGTTGGATTATTAAGTAATATTTAAGACTTTTGGCGTTAATTAATTCAAATAATTATAAAATGAAAACAAAGTTTAATGGAATTTTAACGCTATTATTAGCGTTTGTGGTGCAATTAACATTTGCACAATCAAAGACTATTTCTGGTGTAGTATCTGATGGTTCAGATTCTTTACCTGGAGTAAGTATTATAGTTAAAGGTACTTCAATAGGAACTGAAACTGATTTTGATGGTAACTATTCAATTACTACTAATGTTGGAGACGTTCTTCAATATAGTTTTGTAGGAATGGATACTGTTGAAGAAACTGTTGGTGCTTCTAACATTATTGATGTAACAATGCAAGGTAATGTTCTTGATGAAGTGGTTGTAATTGGTTATAGTAACAAAAAAAGAGGGAATCTTTCTTCTGCTATATCATCTGTAACTGCTGCTCAACTTGAAAAGCAAAACAATTCTGTGAGTATAGATAATGCTTTACAGGGAGTTGCAACTGGAGTTCAGGTTACTGCACAAAATGGTAAACCTGGTAACGCTGCATTTGTGAGGATTAGAGGTATTGGATCTATCAATGCTGGTAGTGAACCTTTATATCTATTAGATGGTATTCAAGTAGATGAAGATGATATTATTGGTATTAATCCTTCTGATATAAAATCAATGGTTGTCTTAAAAGATGCTGCAAGTACAGCGATTTATGGAGCTCGTGGTGCTAATGGAGTTATCGTTATTACAACAAAAAGTGGTAAAAAGAATAAAAAAGCTCAAATTAGATTACAAACTAGATTAGGTCTTTCTGATGAAATCAAAAAGAATTTTAGAGTTATGAATGCGCGTGAAAAATTAGAATACGAAAGAGCTATTGGCGTTCCTGGTTCTCCAGGAGCTACTACCCTTTTACAAAGTGAATGGGACCGTTTAATTTCATTAGACCATGATTGGGATGATGATTTATTCAAACAAGCGCAACTTAGTTCTGTAAACCTTTCCGTTTCTGGTGGAGATGAAAAATTAGACTATTTTATGTCCTTATCGAATGACACAAACTCAGGTATTATTACACTACTTGAAAGTGCATTTGAAAGAACTTCTACAAGATTAAATGTTGGTTATGATGCAAATGATTGGTTAAGGTTATCAACAAAACTTAGTTTTTCTACATCAAATGACCAAGATCCAAGAGATAGAAACAATATACAAAATCCAGTAAGTGGACGTTATACTTTTAATCCTTACGAGCCTGTTTATTTAACTGATGCAAATGGAGATCGTATCCCAAATGTAAGAGGGTTAGATACATTTAATCCAACACATCAAGGATTAAATTCATTAGCGCAAGTTAGAGCTAATGAAGACAACGATACTGACAATAGATTTTTTGGGACTTTTACCGCTGATGTGAAAATAACTGATAATATTAGTTACCAACTTTTAGGCTCTACAAGTTATTTTAATAGAACTGCTCGTGGCGTGCTACATGCTGGATCAGCATTAGACTTGATTTTTAATGGAACCCCTACAGGGACTTCAACGGCAACTAATAGTAATCGTTTTATTTATTCTATATTAAATAAAATAAACTACTCTAAAACTTTTAATGAGAAGCATGATTTCAACTTTCTTATGCTTATGGAGTATCAAGAAAATAATTTTGAAACTGCAACTGTACGATCACAAGGGTTTGTTGTTAATGGACCAACGACTGTTTCTGCAGGAGCAACTCCACTTATAACTAGAGGATTTACAAGTGTAAACACTTTATTTTCAACTGCTGCAAGTTTAGATTACGTCTATGATAGTAAATATGTTCTTAACGCTACAGTTAGGAGAGATGGTTCATCAAAGTTTGGCGCTAACACAAAGTATGGAACATTTTGGGGAGCAAGTGCTGCATGGAATATTCATAACGAAGGTTTTTATGGAGATTTAGCAAATACCTTAAACACTTTAAAAATAAGATTCTCTGCAGGAACTTCTGGAAATGACCAAATTGGAAATTTCCCTTCTCAAACCTTATATGGGTTTGAATCCTATAACGGACAAACAACATCTGCTCCTAATCAATTTGGAGATCCAAACTTAGGATGGGAACAAAGTTTTAATTATGGAGTTGGTCTTGAATTTGGTCTTTTTGATAGTAGAATTACAGGAGTTGTAGATTATTATAAAAAGGAAACATCTGATTTACTTTTAAGTGTTCCTATTAGCTTAATTCAAGGAGGAGGATCTGTATTAAGAAATGTAGGTGAAGTTGAAAATTCTGGATACGAATTTGAACTAAGAGGTGATGTTATTAAAAACGAAAACTTTAGATGGAATGTAGGTGCAACATTAAGTTTATATGACAGTAAAGTTATAAAATTAGCAGATGACAATGATTTATTTATTCCTGCAGCTAGATATACAGGTTTAAGGGTTGGTGAAGAAGTTCATACTTTTTACTTATCAAGATATATTGGGGTAAACCCTGCTAATGGGCAAGCGCTATTTTTAGATGAAAATGGAAATGGTACAACCAGTAATGGAGGTAATGTTTTCTTAAGTGGTAAAACTCCTTACGCAACCTTTGATGGAGGTATTAACACCAGTATAAGTTATAAAGGCTTTGACCTAACTGCCGATTTATATTACAAAGGAGGTAACTATATATATAATGAAGTAGAAAATCAATTATTATCAGATGGAACTGGTGCAAATAGCAATCAAAGAGTGGATGCATTTAATTACTGGCAGCAACCTGGAGATACTAACGTATTGCCAAACCCTGTTACACCAGGATATAATGGTGCCGTAAATGATAATATTCGTACAATTTCAAGTGGTAGCAGTACAAGATATTTGCAGAAAGGTGATTATATTAGACTGAGAAACTTACAGATTGGTTATACACTATCTTCTAAGTTTTTAGAAAAAACTCCATTAACTCAAGTTAGAACATACTTATCTGGAACAAATCTATGGACTTATGTTCCTTATTATAAAGGTGATCCTGAAGTAGGTATTGGTTCTGCGGAATCTAATGTAGATAGTTCAACAAGAAACCAAATTCCAGGAGAATATAGTTTGAATAGTTATCCAACATTATCAACTATATCTTTTGGTGTAGATATTAAATTTTAATTTTAATTTTATAAGAAATGAAGAAATATATTTTATTTTTAACAATAGTATCAATCACATTATTTTCATGTGATGATAAACTAGAAACTTTTCCATCTTCAAGCATATCTGCAGATGAGGCTTTCCAAAATGAAGGTGATTTTACAAATGCTCTTTTAGGAGTTTATCTCAATATGCTTAGTGGCTCTTATTATGGTGGTTCATTACAAGGTTATGACGTTATGTCTGACAACTTAATAATAAGTACAGAGGGTAGATTAAGTCAACAAATTAGATTTGACTGGGAATACACTAAAAATGCTGGATTTAGAGCGTACATGACTCAGACTTATAGAGTAATTAGAAATGCTAATTTTATCATCAAAAACATTGATGTTTTAGATGCTGGAAGTTTTAAAGATAATGCATTAGGTGAAGCGTTGGCAATACGTGCATTAACACATTTTGATGTTGTTAGGTTTTTTGGAGAAATACCAACCCAATCTTCAGGAGCTAACGCATCTTTAGGTATGCCATATATTACTGCTCCCGATATTAATGAATTACCTGCAAGAATTACTGTGGCAGACTTTTATACAAATATTTTATCTGATTTAAATACTGCGGCAGGGTTAATTAATTCTGACAATGGTGTTTATAGAATGGGTAGAAATGCCGTAAATGCAACTTTAGCAGATGTACATTTACATATGGGTAATTGGGGAGCTGCTATAAATTCAGCAAATAATGTGTCTGCTTCTGTAGCAACTAGACCTAATTTTACTGGTGTATGGAATGATTCTAATAAAGATGGTGTCATCTTTGGTTTAAGAAATGATGATGTTACTAGTATTGGCTTAGGAGTACCATATAGTCAAACTGCAAATGGAATAAAATCAGAATATGTTCCAGATTTTGCTTTCTATCAAATGTATAATGCAAACGATATTAGACTTACAGCTTATTTTGAAACAAGTGATTTTGGAGGCGCGCTATATAATCATGTTTTAAAGTGGTACTCAAGTACTATTGCTACATCATTAGGAAACGTTGATGCAAAAATTGTACGTGCTGCTGAAGTTATGCTAATTAAAGCAGAGGCTTACTCTGAATTAAACCAAGACGGTTCTGCATTAGCAGCATTAGATATGGTGAGGTCTCAGCGTTATAGCAGTTTTGTATCTGGTGGAGAATCAGGGCAAGCGCTTAAAGATGCAATTGCATTAGAAAGAAGATTAGAACTTGCTTTTGAAGGTACAAGGTTTACAGATATTAAAAGATATGGAATTGACGTTCAAAGATCTAGTTTTGGTCATCTATTTGATGGAACAGGTGCTCCTGCTACATTTCAATTACTACCTGCTGGTGACTTTCGTTTCCAAGCACCTATTTCTATAAATGAACTAAATACGAACCCTAACATGGTTCAAAATCCAGGTTATGACAATTAAAAAAATAAATAATTTAAATCTAATTAAAATGAAAAAAATACTAATATTACTATTTGCGACTATTTTAGTTACTTCATGTGATGAAAGTGAAACAACGTATGATGCTTTATCATATCCAAGTGATGCTTTTGTATCAATGAAGACAGCATCTGCATCAGCTCTTGAGTCTAATGCAACTCCAATTGATATTGTGGTCTATTTAGCCAATTCAAGTGCAGGTACAACTACGGCTACTACAGTAAGTTTTACCCTTTCTTCAGATACTGCAATTGAAGGTACGCATTACACTATTGTAGATGGCAGAACACATTTTGAATTTGCTCCAGGTGTTAACCAAGATACAATTCAAATTATTCCTATAGACAATCTTGTTGAAGATGGAGATAAAGTAATCATGGTTACTTTAGAAACTTCTTCTGTTAGTGTAGGATTTCCTGGACCTGATAGTTTAGGAAAAACAACTGTAGTTACTTTACAAGATGATGATTGTGCATATACACTTTCTGAATTAGGAAGTGCAGGTTGGTCAGGTGAAGATAATGTACCTGCAAGTCAAGCTGGTCCTAATAGTAGTCAAATTACAACCTCTTTTGATGGAACTAATTTACTAATAGAAGGAATTGGATATGCTTGGATGACTGACACATCATATTGGGATGAGGTAATTATAGATAGTTTTCCTGTAATTGCGGCTATTGATATTCCTACAGGAGTCATTACAATAGCTCTACAACCAATGTGTAATACTACGTGGAACGGAAATCCTCAGCCAGCCTATAGTTTAAGTGGAACTGGTCAATACGTTTCTTGTACTGGCACAATGACAATTAATTATGATATTCATCAAGGTGGTGGTGTGTTAAGAAGTTTTACTGAAATAATAACTAAAAACTAAATAAAAATGAAAATTAATAAATTATTGATCTTAAGTTTAGCAATAATATTTACTTATTCTTGTGATACAACTAATGATTCTGGTTACGAACCAGCAAATTATATATCTCCACAAAACTTTGACTTAAATGTTACTGCATCTACAGATACAAGTTTTGATTTTACTTATACTCCTACTGACTTAGGAAAAGGTTACTATATAGTATTACTTTCAAGTTCACCTGCTCCAACTTCAACAGAAGTTCATAATGCAAGTGTTAGTGGGATTTTAAAATCTGGAAATTTTGATTTGTTAGATACAAGTACAATTTCAACTACTGTGACTGATGGTATTTATGGTGATTATGGCTATAGTGTATATGCAGTTCATAAAAGTGTAGATAACTTTATTTCTGAAACCGTAAAAGTAGCATCAGTTACAACTCCTGATACTATGGATCCAGTATTTTTAAGAGATAGTTCTGACCCTGCATTTCAATCTGGAGGAATTAATCCTTTTGCAGAAGTTACATTTAACTTCTCAGAGCCTGTATTTTACCAAGGTGGAGATATTACATTCACTGGGTTTGCTACTGGAAGAGTCATAACTGTAAATGATGCATCTGTATTATCTATGTCTGGGACAACAATTACCGTTAATGACCATGGCACATTTGCGCAAGATGATTTTATCATCATGACTTGGGCTGATGGAACATTTAAAGATAACTCTGGGAAGAATGTTGCTGCTTTAAGCGGGTTTTCACATTATTTCCGTACTAGAGAATTTAATGCTCCTGAAGCGGCATTTTTAATGCAAGGAACTTATAATTATACTACTACATTTTATGGAGGCCTTGAAGGTTTTTATAATGGCTTATTTGGGGCTTTTCCAACTGATTTTATTCCTTCATCAGGTCAATTTGAATTAGTTTTAGATCCATCTGGTTTTGTAATAAACTTAATTGTTACTGCACAACAGTTCGTTAAGGTACTATAACATACGCATTATCAAATACTTGTAAAATATACAATAAATAGTCATCTTACTGATAATCAGTACTTAGCGGCTTTGCGAGAAACAAAAATTACAC
>JAKITY010000030.1 GCA_021647835.1 Flavobacteriaceae bacterium
TGTCTGCTAAAGTAGGTTGTTTGTGTATTTTCATAATCAAATATACGACTTAATTAACTTATAATCAGTAAAATAAATGATTTTTTTTGTAAAAAATTGTAACTTTTTTACCTTGCAACGGTCTTAACTTTTCCATATTCATCCATTTCTGAATGTCCAAAACCTGTAATTGTCAAGTCCTTCATTGGTCCAGGACTGTTGAAAGCATCCATATTTATATTTGCTACCGTTTTCTTTGGTTCATAAATAGGGTGTTCTGAATAATAAGCAGAACCTAATAAACCTTGTTCTTCGGCAGTAACCGCTAATAAAACAATTGAACGCTTTTGCTGTGGTGAATTTTTGAATGCTTCGGCAATTGCAAGTAATGCAGCAGTTCCAGAAGCATTGTCAACTGCTCCATTATAAATTGAATCATTATTAATGGATCTTCCAACGCCTAAATGATCCCAGTGTGCAGAATAAATAATGTATTCATCTTTTTGAGTTGTTCCAGGTAATAGAGCAACCACGTTTTTAGATTGATCTCTTTTTATTTTATTTATGATTTTTACAGAAGCATTTAATCCAAAAGAAATTGCTTTAAAATCGTTGTTTTTAGCCAATTCATTAAAATTCTTATTTTTAATTCCTGATGATTCAAAAAGTTTAGTTGCGGTTTCATTTGAAATCCATCCTGCAACATCAGTCTTTGGCGTATCGCTTTCCAACGTTAGATGCGCTCCACTCCATCCTGATTGTACAACATTCCAACCATAAGAGGCGGGTTTTGTATCATGAATGATTAAAATTCCTGCAGCACCTTGTCTTGCAGCTTCTTCAAACTTATATGTCCAACGACCATAATAGGTCATTTCATCTCCTTTAAATAAGGTTTTATCTCCTGATTGAAATCCAGGATCATTTACTAAAACGACTGCTGTTTTTCCTTTCCAATCGATACCAGCATAATCATCCCAATTATATTCTGGAGCAACAATTCCGAAACCAGCAAATACCAATTCAGAATTTTCCAACGAAACTTCAGCATCCGTTTTTGAAGTAGTTACCACAAAATCTTCTAATAAGTCTAAATCAAATTTTTGATTGTTGCCTGAAATCTTCATTTTTTTAGAAGGTGTTCCATCTATCTCAACCATAGGAACATCTTGAAAATAACTATCTCCATTTCCAGGCTGCAAACCTAATTTCTTAAACTCTTGCTCTAAGTATATTGTAGTTTTTGCTCCACCTTCTGTAAAGGGCATACGTCCTTGAAAATCATCAGAAGCGAGTACTTCTATATGTTTACCAAGTGTTTCTTGACTTACTTCTGCTATTGCAGTGTTGCTTTTTTCTGTTTTACAGCTTATGATGAGTAAGGTGATTAATAAGATTTTTAATATGTTTTTCATGGTTTAATTCTTTTAATTTAATAGTTTATTGACTAGCCTCTTGAGTATAATAAATATCCTCCTCCGATAATCATTAATGGAGCAGCAAAGGATAAACATAATATTGTCCATCTGTACAAACCCCAAAAAGATACAATTTTTCTTTCATCATTATCTTTAGAATATATAATTTTTACAGAATCTCCAATTTTATATGATGCTGGACTTGAACTGACACTACTTTTAAATATAATTTCTGTTCCTGTACTGTCAGTAAATTTAAAAACTGGTTTGTATGTAGAGCCATCACTATCGCTAATTTCAATCAAATCAATTACTTTTCCAGAAGTTTTAATTCCATTATTTATTAATTCTATTGTACTTTCATATTGTTTTACAGCAAAATATACTAAAACAAAAGAAACAATAAACATTCCGCCATATAAATACTCAATCATTTTCATTCTTTTTAAGTCTTTTGCTTTTTTTTCTTCGCCGCAGGAAACAACACATTATTTAATATCAATCGATAACCTGGAGAGTTTGGGTGTAAATCCAATTCCGTTTTTGGATCACCGACTCTATGGCTATAATCTTCAGGATCGTGTCCGCCATAAAAAGTAAACATCCCTTTTCCCTTTGTGCCGTGTATATAGCGCGCTTCACTGTTGGTTTTGTTTTCTCCCATGACTAAAACATTAGATTTGATAGTGTTTCTATCAAACGAAGTCGTTTGCCCCATAAAACCTTTCACAAGCATAGTGTGATTTTGGCATAACATTGTTGGAACAGGATCCCATTTTGCAGAGAAATTCATCAGTGAAAAATAATCTGATGTTCTTGGAATTTTTCTTTTCTGAGTCATATCAATAGAAGAGAATTCATAAATCACAGGATTCCGTTCTAATCTATAATCTTTAAAGGCCAATGTTCTCGAATAATCTATGCTAGATTGATAGCCTGAATCTGAAGGGTCGCCATCAAACATAGATTCACAAATATCAACACCTTCTGCTGATAAAGCAATATCAAAACTATCTGTTGCAGAGCACATTGCAAACATAAATCCGCCACCAATTACATAATCTCTAATTTTTTTTGCAACAGCCAATTTTTCTTCTGATACTTTGTTGTAACCCAATTTTGTAGCCAATGCTTCAGCATTTTTTTTCTGTTCTATATACCAAGGTGCTGTTCTATAAGCACCATAAAATTTTCCATACTGACCTGTAAAATCTTCGTGATGCAAGTGTAACCATTCGTATAAAAGTAGTTTTTCACTTAATACTTCATCATCATAAATAACATCAAAAGGAATTTCAGCATAGGCTAAAACTAGCGTTACGGCATCGTCCCAAGGTAATTTGCTTTTTGGAGAATAGACTGCAATTTTTGGTGCTTTCTCCAATAAAACGGCTTCCATATTTTTTGACGGACTGCTAATTTCAGTCAATATTGTTTCGGCTTTGGTATTGGAAATAACTTGATATGAAACGCCTCTAATTTTGCATTCATTTTCTATTTCTGAAGTGTGTTCTAATAAAAATGCGCCACCATCATAATTTAATAGCCATTTTGCTTTTAAGCCTTTTTCGAGTGTCCAATAGGTAATTCCGTATGCTTTTAGGTGATTTTTTTGATTGTTATCACTCATCGGAATATAAATAAATGAGGCAAAAACAGAATTTGAAAAAGAAATAAAAACCCATAAGAAAAGGAGTATTTTTATTCTGAATATGTTGGTTGTTTTCTTCAATTTCTAATATTTATTTTTACGGATTAATTATTTTTTTCCACAGATGGACGCAGATTTTCGCAAAAAAATTGAAACTGCAAATGAAAAGTCTGCGCTATCTGCAGGAAATCTCATCACTTTAAAAAGGCACATCCAAATCATCAAAAGCATCATTCGGATTCACATTTTGAGCACTTTCAGGAAGTTCTGCATTCATTTTAGATTGGAATTCGGTGCCAAAGCCTTCATCTAAATCTGAGAATTCTGCTAAATGACCTGTAAATTTCAAACGAATGTTCTCCAAGCCACCATTTCTGTGTTTTGCAACAATGAATTCCCCTTGACCTTCACAAGGTGTGCGTTCATCATCATCCCATTCTGTTTGCCCGTAATATTCAGGACGAAAAATAAACGACACAATATCAGCATCTTGCTCAATGGCTCCAGATTCACGAAGGTCAGAAAGTAATGGTCTTTTACTTCCTCCACGAGTTTCAACTGCACGTGATAGTTGTGATAATGCAATTACTGGAACAGCTAGTTCTTTTGCCAATGCTTTTAAGTTTCTTGAAATCATTGATATTTCTTGCTCCCGATTTCCTCCACCTTTACTACTCGTTCCAGCAGTCATTAATTGTAAATAATCAATAATAATAATTTTTACATCGTGTTGTGATACCAATCTTCGTGCTTTTGCTCGTAAATCAAAAATAGAAAGTGATGGAGTGTCATCAATAAATATAGGTGCTTTTGATAGGTTTTTAACTTTTACGTTTAATTGTTCCCATTCATGTGCTTGTAGATTTCCTTTTCTCAACTTTCCTGAAGGAATTCCTGTTTCACTTGATATCATACGAGTAATTAATTGTACTGATGACATTTCCAGTGAAAATATTGCAACAGCATGATTAAAACCAATTGCCATATTTTTTGCCATAGACATTACAAACGCCGTTTTTCCCATTCCAGGACGTGCAGCAATGATAATTAAGTCTGATGGTTGCCAACCAGAAGTCAGTTCATCTAATTTGGTAAAACCAGATGCAACTCCACTCATTCCTTCTTTGTTAGAAATCTCTTGAATCTTATCAATTGCTTGTTGTACAAGACTTTGAGAATCTTCCGAGCCCTTTTTTAAATTCCCTTGTGTTACTTCGAATAATTTACTTTCTGCATCGTCAAGTAAATCAAAAACATCTATCGTTTCATCATAGGCTTCTTCAATTATTTCTGAGGAAATTGAAATTAGTTTACGCTGAATGTATTTTTGAAGGATAATTCGCGCATGAAATTCAATATGTGCTGTTGAAGCAACTTTTTGAGTTAAATTAATCAAATAAAAATCACCTCCAACAAATTCTAACTTAGCGTCTTTTCTTAATTGATTAGATACTGTACGTAAATCAATTGGCTCTGAATTATGAAACAATGCAAGTATTGCTCGGTAAATTTCCTGATGTGACTCTTTATAAAAAGCATCAGGATGCAAGATGTCAATAACGTCATCAACACCTTTTTTATCTATCATCATTGCTCCAAGAACAGCTGTTTCTAACTCTACTGCTTGTGGTGGTAATTTTCCTTTTTCAAGACTAATTACCGTGTTTCTCTTTGTCTTTTTTGCCCCAATTGGCTGTGTATTCCCCATGATTACAAAAGTAATTTTAAAGTCTTTAATTCTTGATGTTTCAAAGATATTAATTTGTACACATCTTTTGTTAACAAGTCTATAATTTGTTAATAACTATTAAACGGAAGTTATCTCTTTTTATTTCTTACTTTTGAGGAATGCACAATTCCAAAAAATATAGAATTTTAGCCGTTTTATTAATCGCACAATGGTTTTTTATTAAATTAATATCTAACTACCCAGAATTAGTAGAATCCTATTACTCTAAAGGAATTTATCCTGTTATTTCACAATTTTTTAGATTTATTTTTGGATGGATTCCATTTTCAATAGGTGATATTTTGTATGTTATTCTTGTTTTTTATATATTGAAATCAATTGTAAAAATCATAAGAAAGAAAAGAATAAATTTCATTAAAATATTAGCATCAATTTCTGTAATTTATTTTTGTTTTCATTTTTTTTGGGGATTCAATTATTACCGAGAACCATTACATAAAACTTTAGCAATAAATGAGTTAAAATATTCTACTAAAGAATTAGAAAGTTTTACAAACCAATTAATTGACAAGGTAAATCATCTACAATTATTAATAACTCAAAATGATACTATAAAAGTTGTACTTCCTTTTTCAAAAAAAGAGATCTATCAAAAGGTAGAAAATGGATATTCTAATTTAAGTGAATCTTATCCGCAGTTTACATATAAAACTAAATCAATAAAAAATTCATTGATTAGTTTGCCTCTAACTTACATGGGTTTTTCTGGATATTTGAATCCGTTTACAGGAGAAGCGCAAGTAAATAACCTAAATCCTGCCGTTTCTTATGCAGCAACAGCATGTCACGAAGTTGCACATCAATTAGGTTATGCTGCTGAGAATGAGGCTAATTTTATAGGTTTTCTATCAGCAATTAATAATGAAGATATTTATTTTCAATATTCTGGTTATTATATGGCGTTGCGCTATGCTTTAAATGATTTGTATCGGCACGATAAAGAAAAGTATAAAATAGCCCTAAAGAAAATAAATAATGGTATTTTAAAGAACATGCAAGAATCACAAGATTTTTGGAATTCTTATGAAAACCCTCTCGAAGTGTACTTTAAAAACATTTTTAATTTGTTTTTAAAAGTCAATAAGCAACCAAAAGGTATTAAAAGTTATAATGGAATGGTTGGGATGCTTATTAATTACAATAAACAAAATACAGATGCTTTGCAATTCTTAAAGTAATGTTAATTTTTGATTAGTAATAGGGTCAAATCAAAATCTCTTGCCTAATTTTATAGCAAATATTAATCTAAACTAATCTTTATGAAAAAACTACTGCTCTTTTGTTTGATAGTCATCTCTATTAAACAATTGAACGCTCAGGAGTACTTTCCTGCAAATACAGGAGTTAAAACTTCTAACGAAAAATTTACAGCCTTTACAAATGCTACGATTCATATAAGTCCAACTCAAACTATTGAGAATGGTACTTTGTTGATTCAAAATGGTAAAGTTGTAAGTTCTGGAAACAACATTTCTTTACCAAAAAACTGTATTACAGTTGATTTAAAAGGAAAACATATATATCCTTCTTTTATTGATAGTTACACAGATTTTGGGATTACGAAACCTAAAAGACCATCAAATCCGAGTAGGATACCTCAATATGATGCTTCTCGAAAAGGGTATTATTGGAACGATCATATTATGCCAGACCAAAGAGGGTTTGATGATTTTAAATTTGATTCTAAAAAAGCAAAAGAGTTTATCAATGCAGGTTTTGGAGTTGTAGCAACACATCAGCAAAACGGAATTATGCGAGGAACTGGTCTTGTAGTTGCTTTAAACACAACTGATGGAAATGAAATGAGAATTATTGATGCAGATGCAACACAGCATATATCTCTCAATAAATCTGTAACTTCTCGTCAAGCGTACCCAACATCTTCTATGGGATCTATGGCGTTGATTAGACAAGTGTATCATGATGCAAAATGGTATGCTGCGGGAAACTCTAAAACAAAAGATTTGGCTTTAGAGGCTTTGAATAATTCAAAACGTTTACCGATTATTTTTGAAGCAAATAGCCTTGATAATGATTTGCGTGCAGATAAAATTGCTAATGAATTTGGTTTAAACTATATTATTAAAGGAAGTGGAAACGAATACGAAGCAATCAATGAAATTAAAAAAACAAATGCTTCATTTATCATTCCTATTAAGTTTCAAAAACCGTACGATGTAAGTGACACTTATAATGCAGCACAAGTTGAATTACAAGATATGCTTGCATGGAATCAAAACCCAACAAACTTAATGGTTTTAGCAAAAAATAATGTGAATTTTGCCTTGACAACTGCTGATTTGAAATCGACTAAAGATTTCAAAGCAAATCTATTAAAGGCAATTAAATATGGTTTTGATAAACAAAAAGCATTAGAAGCATTAACTACTATTCCTGCAAGATTATTAGGGAAGGGTTCTCAAATTGGAACTTTAAACAAAGGTAGTTATGCTAACTTTTTAATTACATCAGGAGAACTTTTTGAAAAGAAAACAGAAATCTTTGAAAATTGGGTACAAGGAAATAAGAATGTGTTAAAAGACATGACTATCAAAGATATTCGTGGTGAATATGATTTGAAAGTTGGAGGAAAAACATACAACTTTACGATTTCTGGAGAAATAGAAAAATTAAAATCTGAAATGAAATTAGATTCTACTAAAATAGCTTCTAATATTTCATTTTCAAATGGTTGGCTCAATTTATTTTACACGCCTTTAAACAAGGAAAAAACTGAATTTGTACGACTAACAGCATCAACAGATAAAGGTGATAATATCTTTGGAAAAGGCGTTTTAACAAATGGAAATACTACAAGTTGGTCGGCGATTAAAAAAGAAAAGAAAGAAGAAGATGAAGAGTCAGAAGAAAAAAAGGATAAGGAAAAAGAAGATAAATCTCCGATAGTAATGCCTCTTACTTATCCTAATGTTGCTTTTGGGTTTAAAGAAATGCCAAAACAAGAAACGGTCTTATTTAAGAACGTTACTGTTTGGACAAATGAAAAGAAAGGTATTTTAGAAAATACTGATGTACTCGTTAAAAACGGAAAAATTTCTAAAATCGGACAAAATTTAAGCAGTTCTGGAGCCAAAGTAATTGACGGAACTGGAAAGCACCTGACTTCTGGTATCATAGATGAGCATTCTCATATTGCAACAACATCAATCAATGAAGCAGGACACAACTCTACTGCCGAAGTAACACTTGAAGACGTTGTAGATGCTGATGATATTAATATATACAGAAACCTTGCAGGTGGCGTAACAACCATTCAAATTTTGCATGGTTCTGCTAATCCTATTGGTGGACGTTCAGCACTCATCAAACTAAAATGGGGAAGTTCGGCAGATGAATTACTATATAAAAATAGACCTAAATTCATCAAGTTCGCTTTAGGAGAAAATGTAAAGCAAAGTAATTGGGGACAAAACAACATAGTTCGTTTCCCACAGACAAGAATGGGAGTTGAGCAGGTATATATGGATTATTTTCAGCGAGCAAAAGAATATGACGCTAAGAAAAAAAGTGGAAAACCATATAGAAAAGATATTGAAATGGAAGTAATTGCCGAAATTCTCAATAAAGAACGATTTATTACCTGTCATTCTTATGTGCAATCAGAAATTAATATGCTAATGAAGGTAGCTAAAAAATTCAATTTTAACATCAGTACTTTTACACATATTCTTGAAGGATATAAAGTTGCTGATAAAATGAAAGAACATGGCGTTGGCGGTTCTACATTCTCAGATTGGTGGGCGTTTAAGTTTGAAGTAAACGATGCAATACCTTATAACGGAGCAATTATGCACAGTCAAGGAGTTATCGTTGCTTTTAATTCTGATGATGCTGAGATGAGTAGAAGATTAAATCAAGAAGCCGCAAAAGCAGTAAAATATGGTGGATTATCGGAAGAAGAAGCGTGGAAATTTGTTACACTTAACCCTGCAAAATTATTAAAAATAGATAACAAAGTTGGAAGTGTAAAAGTTGGTAAAGACGCTGACTTAGTATTGTGGAGTGACAATCCTTTATCGGTTTATGCAAAAGCAGAACGTACAATGATTGAAGGTGTAACTTATTATGATACTGATAGTAACGAGCGTATGAATAAAGAAATTAAAAAAGAACGCAACGAATTGATTAATATGATGATACAAGAAAAAAATAAAGGGATGAAAACCGTTGCGCCGAAGAAAAAAGAGAAAATTTTATTCCATTGTGATACATTAGAAAACAGATAATATTATGAGCAAAATAATTAAAAACATAAGTTTATTACTGATGCTCGTAAGTATCAGTTTAACGGCACAGCAAACTCCTGCGCCAAAACAGATAACAGATTATACCATTGAAGGCGCAACAGCACATCTTGGTAATGGCGAAGTGATTGAAAATTCATTATTAATGTTTAGCAATGGTAAAATTACTTTTGTAGGGAAAGCAGAAGTGAAGATTGGTAGAATAGGAAAAGTCATTGATGCCAAAGGGAAACACATATATCCAGGATTCATTGCAGCAAACGCAACTTCTGGATTGATAGAAATAGATGCTGTAAGAGCAACAAGAGACGCTAATGAAACAGGAACTATAAATCCCCATATTAGAAGTTTAATTGCATACAATGCTGAATCAAAGGTTACAGAATCATTGCGCCCTAACGGCGTTTTAATGGCGCAAATTACACCAAGAGGAGGAATAATT
Source organism: Flavobacteriaceae bacterium (assembly GCA_021647835.1). Classification (GTDB taxonomy): domain Bacteria; phylum Bacteroidota; class Bacteroidia; order Flavobacteriales; family Flavobacteriaceae; genus Urechidicola. The sequence goes on from JAKITY010000030.1 coordinate 9,506, forward strand.
TCTGGAACTTCATCTGTTGTGCAATTTGATGCTTGGAACTGGGAAGATGCAGCAATCAGAGTTGATGATGGTATTCATATAAATTGGCCTTCGAGTATTTCTTTTGGTAGATGGTGGATGGGAGAAGAAAAAGGACCAAAATCAAATAAAAACTATACAAAAACAATTGAAGAAGTAAGAGTTCTTTTTAATGAAGCCAAAGCGTATGCAAAAGGAAATAACTCATCAAAAAACTTACCTTTAGAGTCTGTACAAGGTTTATTTACAGGAGATAAAACATTTTTTGTGCACGCAAGTGGAGAAAAAGAAATTATTGATGTCATTGCATTTTGCAAAGAAATGAACATTGACAATGTTGTTATTGTTCACGGTCGTGATGCGCATAAAGTTGCCGATATATTGGCAAGTAATAATATTCCAGTTTTATTAGATCGTGCACACCGTTTGCCATCAAGAAGCGATGAGGATATCCATTTTCCATATAAACACGCAAAAATGTTGATTGATAAAGGTGTAATTGTTGGAATTAGTATGGAAGGCGGAATGGAACGTATGAATACACGTAACCTGCCTTTTTATGCAGGAACCTATGCTGCGTATGGTCTTGGAAAAGAAGAAGCCCTGAAATTAATAACATCAAATGTTGCAAAAATTTTAAGAATTGATGATAAAGTAGGAACTCTTGAAGTTGGTAAAGAAGCGACTCTATTTATTTCTGAAGGAGATGCGTTAGATATGCGAACTAATATTTTAACTGATGCCTTTATTCAAGGTCGGAAAATAAGTCTTGAAACACATCAAACAAAACTTTGGAAACGTTATATGGACAAGTATGAGAATTAATAAATCAAAATAAAACTCTAAAAGCCGTCAATAATGACGGCTTTTTTTATGTACTTTTGACAGATGTATAAACAGATTTCTAGCATACAGAACCCGTTGATAAAAGAAGTTTATCAATTAAGAGAAAAGTCACGAACTCGCAAGAAAACAGGGCGTTTTTTAATTGAAGGTCAACGTGAAATTTCATTGGCAATCAAAGGGGATTATGAGATTGAATCGGTACTTTTTTATTCTGAAATAATTATAATTGAAGAAGTAGAAAAACTGTTTGATTCATCTAAACCAGAAATTATAGAAATATCTAAAGAAATCTATGAAAAACTGGCTTATCGATCAACAACCGAAGGAATTATAGGAGTTGCTAAAACAAAAGAATTGGTATTAGAAAATATAAAATTCACCACTTCTACTCCACTTATTTTAGTTGCTGAAGCGCCTGAAAAACCTGGAAATATTGGTGCAATTCTTAGAACTGCAGACGCAGCAAATGTAGATGCTGTAATTATAGCAAATCCAAAAACAGATTTATACAATCCAAATATTATTCGTTCAAGTGTTGGCTGCGTTTTTACCAATCAAATTGCGACAGGAAACACATCAGAAATTATTGAATTTTTGCAATCAAAAAACATCAATATTTATTGTGCTGCTTTGTTAGATAGTTCTGAAATTTATACAAATCAAGATTATAAAAATGCAACGGCAATTGTTGTAGGTACTGAAGCAACAGGCTTGTCTGATGAATGGCTAAAAAACTCAACCAAAAACATTATCATTCCGATGCAAGGCGAAATTGACTCTATGAATGTTTCGGTTTCCGCAGGAATCTTAATTTTTGAAGCAAAAAGACAACGCAATTTTAAATGAAAAATCAAATTATAAAATTAAGTTTAGTTGCAGTTTTTCCATTATTTCTGATGAGTTGCGGTTCTAAAAAGAATATTACTTCAAGTTTATTGACACAAAATAAATTAGAAATAGAATTCCAAAAATATAAAGGAACGCCTTATAAATACGGAGGAACAACCAAAAACGGATTTGACTGTTCAGGCTTTGTAAACACGGTGTATCTCAATGCTTTTAAGGTAGAATTACCTCGTGTTACAACCGATATTGCAAATTATGGTTATAGCATTAAACAATCTAAGTTAAAATCAGGAGATCTAGTTTTTTTCAAGCCTTCACGAAAATATATGCATGTAGGAATATATGTTGGAAACGGATTGTTTATGCATAGTTCAACATCCAAAGGTGTTATAAAATCCAGACTTGACAATGTATATTGGAGCAAAAAATATCGATTTGCAAAACGCATATTAAAAAATCATAAATGACAAGTACTACGCTATTTTATATCATCATCGCTATCATAATAATCAACTTTATTATTGATAAAATCATAGATAATCTCAATGCAAAACATTTTGATGATATACTGCCAAATGAAGTTGCAGATGTGTATGAAAAAGAGGAGTATTTAAAGTCGCAATCATACAAAAAGGAAAACTTTAAATTTAATAGCGTAACATCTTTATTTTCAATTAGTTTAACATTATTATTTTTCTTTTTTGATGGATTTAAAATTGTAGATAATTACGCACGAAATATCAGCGAAAACCCAATTATAATTGCACTTATTTTCTTCGGAATTATCATGCTTGCAAGTGATATTTTAACAACACCTTTTGCATATTATAAAACCTTTGTAATAGAAGAAAAATTTGGGTTTAATAAATCTACAAAAAAACTATTTTGGCTCGATAAAATTAAAGGTTGGTTGATGTCTATCATCATTGGCGGACTTATTCTATCACTCATAATATGGTTTTATCAAACAACAGGAAAAAACTTTTGGCTCTATGCTTGGGCGTTTGTTGCCGTATTTACACTCTTTATGAATATGTTCTATTCTACGCTTATTGTGCCTTTGTTTAATAAGCAAACACCTCTTGAATGCGGAGAATTAAAAACAGAAATAGAGAAATTCGCCAAAAAATCAGATTTCAAACTCGATAAAATTTTTGTGATTGATGGTTCAAAACGCTCTACCAAGGCAAATGCATATTTCGCTGGATTTGGAAAAACAAAACGTATCGTTTTATATGACACACTAATAAATGATTTAACAACTGATGAAATTGTGGCTGTTTTAGCACATGAAGTCGGTCATTACAAGCGAAAACACATTATTTTTAACTTAGCGTCTTCTATCCTACTCACAGGATTAACACTGTTTATCTTGTCTTTATTTATTGACAGTCAATTACTTTCACAAGCATTAGGCGTTTCAATATCAAGTTTTCATATTGGTTTAATTGCCTTTGGAATACTCTATACTCCTATTTCTGAAGTTACGAGTTTGTTTATGAATTACGTTTCTCGAAAGTTTGAATATCAAGCTGATAATTATGCCAAAGAGCATTTTGGTGCAGAACCATTAATTTCTTCGCTTAAAAAATTATCAAAAAATAGTTTGAGTAATCTTACACCGCATAAAACCTATGTTTTTATGCATTATTCTCATCCAACATTGAGAGAACGAATTGTGAATTTGAGGAAGTGATTTTTAGAGAGTTTCGCTTTCGGATTGTATATGCGTAGTTGCCACAATTTAGAACTTAATTTAATAAATACAAAATAAGTATAGAAAAATCGGAGGTTTTTCTAAAGTAGTACAGACCTAAGCAATTAAGTATAGCTGTTGTTAGGTACAGTATTTATTCGATTCCGTACTTTAATTTAATTTCTTTTCTCTTTTCGTCATCAGCCAACTCAAACCCAAATCCGCTTTGACTACCGAAAATTTGATAGCCATATTTTAAGCCATAAAATCTATCGATAAGCATTTTAAAAGGAACAATATCTAATTCTTTTTCTTTTACTGCTTTTTGGATTATCGGCAAATATTTAGCCATCATCTCAGTATTAGAGTGTTGAATAACTGCCCACATAACACTCTCAAATTTTTCCCCTACTAATTTTTCCCCTAAATAGGTTTTATGTTTTCTGTAAAGAGAATTAATAATTTGTTGGTTTTTTTTATCTAATTTTCGCTGTTCTATTTTATATTCTTTCGATGATTCACTTCTATATTTTTGGTCATCAATGTTAACTTGATTGATTTTTTGAACCAAATCAATATCCAATGAATTTGATTTACAATATTCTTCAATTATAAACTTATCTTCCGTAATAGGGTTTGATTTGCATTCCTTCAGTTTTTCTAAATAATCTGCTCGAATTATATCATACTTTGGATTTGTTTTGATAGAATTTTCAAATGCCAAAACATATTCGCAGCTTCCATCAGCATTTTTAAATTTTTCAAATACTGTTTTTATATTTTTTTTGCTTTCTTTTAATGTAAGAAATGCTGAAAGTATGTTAAAATAGTCTGCACGATTAAAATTTTCTGAATTGTTTTTTGTAGCAGATTTTGTGTTTTTTAAAATCATACTTGCATAATCAAAATCTTTCTTTGAAATTTGAGAATTTTGTGTCGGTTCATAACTCAAAAACTGGTTTTCAAAATTATTGTATTCGAATTCTGTTCCATTCTGTGAATTGCAAAAGAAGATGCTAATTGTAAATAAAAGAAAAATGTAGTTTTTCATTGTGATTTATTTTATCTTATAGTGCCTAACGTTAAGATAAATAACAGTTTTAATTGTATTTATCGTACAAAAGCGAAGTTACATTTATAAAAGCATAAAAACAAGTTTTCTTAATAACTATTAAAAAGTCAAAATACTACTTGCCTATTAAAATAAATGGTTTACTTTTATTCTATGGCATACACTGCAACCATAGAAGAAGAAAATAAGGAAATAGCAAAGCGCTATAAAGACTTGCTAAAAGGTACTTATAGAACACTTACAACTGCCGATAAAAAGGAAATTCGTAAGGCATTTGAGTTGTCAGTAGAAGCACATAGCACACAGCGCAGAAAAACTGGCGAGCCATATATTTATCACCCTATTGCAGTTGCAAAGATTGTGGCTTATGAAATTGGCTTAGGTCCAAAATCAATTATTGCAGCATTATTGCATGATGTTGTAGAAGATACACACTACACACTCGAAGATATTGAACGAGAATTTGGAGAAACCATTGCAAGAATTGTAAACGGTTTGACAAAAATATCTCGTTTAAATAAAGAACAAGACGCATCTATACAAGCAGAAAATTTCCGTAAGATGCTACTCACTTTAAATGATGATGTACGTGTAATCCTCATTAAAATTGCAGATAGATTGCACAATATGCAAACGATGGATGCAATGCCGCCTCACAAGCAACTAAAAATAGCATCCGAAACATTGTACATCTATGCTCCTCTTGCACACAGACTTGGATTGTATAACATCAAAACCGAACTCGAAGATTTAGGACTTAAATATACTGAGCCTGAAGTTTTTAATGATATTCAAGCGAAAATTACCGATAGTAAAGAAGAGCAAGATAAGTATATTAAAACTTTTACAGGAATAATAAAAGATACGCTTGATAAAGAAGGTTTTGAATACAATATAAAAGGAAGAAGCAAATCTATATTTTCTATTCGCCGTAAAATGCGTGTTCAAAATGTAACCTACGATGAGATTTATGACAAATTTGCTATCAGAATCATATATGACTCTGATGATAAAAAGGAAAAATTTGACGCTTGGAAAATATATTCAATAGTTACAGATCATTTTCAGCCAAATCCTACACGACTTCGAGATTGGATATCACAACCAAAATCTACAGGTTATGAATCGCTTCATATTACTGTTATGGGGCCTGACAACCATTGGGTTGAAGTGCAAATACGCTCTGAACGCATGGATGAAATTGCTGAAAAAGGATATGCAGCACACTATAAATACAAGCATGCAGGAGAAAAAGAAAGTGGTCTTGACAGTTGGCTGAATCGTTTAAAAGAAACCTTAGAAAACCCTGATATAAATGCTGTTGATTTTGTTGAAAATTTCAAATTAAACTTATACTCCGAAGAAATATTTGTGTTTACACCAAAAGGTGAAATTAAAGCAATCCCAAAAGGTGCATCTGCATTAGATTTTGCTTTTTCCATACATACCGAAGTTGGTATGAAATGTCGTGGAGCAAAAATAAATGGAAAGTTAAAACCTATAAGTCGCGTTTTAAAAAGTGGTGATCAAGTAGAAATTGTTACTGCAAATCAACAGAAACCAAATATTAGATGGTTAGACTTTGTAGTGACAGCAAGAGCGAGAAGCCGTATCAAATCTGCACTTAAAGAAGAACAAAAGGAAATAGCCAACGAAGGTAAAGAAATTCTTGCTCGTAAATTACGCTCGCTAAAACTTACTTTTAATGAGAACACAGTACACGAATTGGCAAGTTTTCTGAAATTAAAAACAAGTTTTGATTTATTTTATCGTATCGGAAATGGAGCTATTGAAAATAGTCAACTAAAAGATTTTGCTGCGCAAAAGAATAACGCATTTATCAGTTTCTTTAAAAACAGAATTAAGCGTACTTCTACTCCTCAAAATGATAAGGAAGAAATCAACCAAAAATACGATATGCTCCTTTTTGGTCAAGAAGAGGAGCAACTTGAATACAAATTAGCAAAATGCTGCAATCCAATTCCTGGAGATAAAGTTTTTGGTTTTTTAACAATCAATGAAGGTATAAAAATTCATAAAAAAGACTGTCCAAATGCTGTTGGAATGCAAGCAAAGTATGCATATAGAATTATGAAATCAAAATGGATTGATTCAACACAGCAAGACTTTAGAGTGTTCTTGCACGTGAGTGGTTCTGATAAGTTTGGCTTGGTAAATCAGTTGACAAAAGTAATATCTAATAATTTGCATGTAAATATCCATAAGTTAAACATTAGTGGAAATGAAGGTGTTTTTGATGGACGTATAACTATCAGTGTGAAAAATAACAAGCAACTCACACGACTTGTAAATAATATTAAAAAGATTGATGGAATTGAAAAAGTTGATCGAATTTACAAGCAATAGTTTATCCACAATAGAACGTTAATAAGTTCTACTTTTTTTTAAATCTTTATATCTATTTTTAAATTAAATTTGTTTGAATTTAGTATCGATTATAACATGAGTAATACCAAAGATAATCAGGAGATTGTTAAAAATGTTTTTATTAAATATTTGGAATCGCACAGTCATCGTAAGACGCCTGAACGCTTTGCTATACTTCAAGAAGTGTATGATTTAAAAGAACATTTTGATATAGAATCGCTCTACATCAACATGAAAAATAAAAAATATCGTGTTTCAAGAGCAACACTTTACAATACCATTGAACTTTTATTAGAATGCGGTTTAGTACGCAGACATCAGTTTGGTCAAAACCAAGCACATTACGAAAAATCTTTTTTTGATAAGCAGCATGATCACGTTATTTTGACAGATTCTGGTGAAGTGATGGAGTTCTGTGACCCTCGAGTTCAGATAATAAAAAAGACAATAGAAGATACTTTTAATATTAATATTCATTCACATTCTCTTTACTTTTACGGTACTAAAAAAGAGAAAAACAACTAACAACTCTACACAACACAATGGCTGTAAATTTACTATTAGGACTTCAATGGGGAGACGAAGGAAAAGGAAAAATTATTGATGTTTTAACTCCAGATTATGATATTATTGCACGCTTTCAAGGAGGTCCAAATGCTGGTCACACTTTAATTTTTGATGGATATAAACACGTTTTACATACAATTCCATCAGGAATATTTCATAAAACAGCAATTAATGTTGTTGGAAACGGTGTTGTAATCGATCCTGTAATTTTTAAACGAGAATTAGACAATCTTTCGCAGTTTAATATTGATTTCACAACAAAATTATTAATTTCTCGTAAAGCACATCTAATTCTACCAACACATAGATTATTAGATGCAGCATCAGAAACAGCAAAGGGAAAAGCAAAAATTGGTTCGACTTTAAAAGGAATTGGCCCAACATACATGGATAAAACTGGTAGAAACGGTTTGCGTGTTGGAGATCTTGAAATGGATAATTGGGATACACGTTATCAAGCATTGACTAAGAAACATTTAAAAATGCTTGATTTTCACGGAATAGAGTTAGAATATGATTTAGAAGAATTACAAGCAGAATTTAACGAAGGTGTAAAACGATTAAAAGAATTAACTTTTATAGATAGCGAAGAATATCTAAACAATGTATTAAAAAACGGAAAAGCTATTCTTGCAGAAGGTGCACAAGGCTCATTACTCGATGTTGATTTTGGGACATATCCTTTTGTAACATCTTCAAACACAACTGCTGCAGGAGCATGTACAGGACTTGGAATTGCACCAAACAAAGTTGGTGATGTATTCGGTATCTTTAAAGCGTATGTAACACGTGTTGGTTCTGGTCCTTTCCCAACAGAATTATTTGATGAAGATGGAGCGAGAATGGCAAAAGTTGGTCATGAATTTGGCGCAACTACAGGTCGCCCAAGACGTTGTGGTTGGTTAGATATTGTGGCGCTTAAATATGCTGTGCAAGTAAATGGTGTAACACAACTAATGATGATGAAAGGTGATGTTCTTTCAGGATTCGATACTTTAAAAGTATGTACATCATATATGTATAAAGAAAAAGAAATTACACATTTTCCATTCAATATAGAACCTGAAAATATAACACCAATTTATACGGAGTTTAAAGGCTGGGAAGAAGATTTAACCAAAATGACAAGCAAAGAAGAATTACCTCAAAACTTATTAGATTATGTTGCTTTTATAGAAAAAGAAGTGGAAGTTCCTATTACTATTGTTTCTGTTGGTCCTGATAGGAAACAGACGATATTAAGGTAGAATATTGAGAATATTGTTTTACAATACTTTTATTAAAGGATATTTTAATACAAATGCGCATAATTAACGCGTAATGAATTATACACAGGCTTTTGCAGTGGCAAAATCAGGATTGCTTTATGATGAAAATTACAGAAGTACGTTAGTTAAAAATTAATGAGGTTTCACTTGTTTTTTAGCACAGTTCTTTGTTGTAAAACGTTTTTTATTTTAGTAGTTCTTAATCTCAAATCAATCCGAAATGTTTAATTTATAAGTAATATTTTTGCGAGAATAATTCGATAAATAATGAGTAAATTTTTTAATAAAAATAGAATTGCGAGTATAAAAGACACAAAAGTCAAGAAATATTTCATTTATGCAATTGGTGAGATTTTAATAGTTGCAATAGGTATTTTTTTAGCTATTTACTTAAACAATTTAAAAGAAGAAAATATAAATAAAAAATATATTAGTAAAGTTTTAAATGAAGTTAGTACAGAAGCAAAAAATTATATTAGAAAATCTATTTATTTTATGGAATATAATGCAAAGAGAGACTCTTTGATACATAAGATATTAACCAATAAAGTCAAAAGAGATGATTATAATTTACTAGGCACTAATCATTTAAATGTTTTACAAACTATGGTAAAGTTTGAATTTGATAATACTCCGCTAGAAAGTTTAAATAGACGTTTAGATTTTTTAAGTGAAGATAAAAAAAAGTATACGACATTTTAACTATTCTCAAAACCAATCAGGATGGTTATAAATTTGTTTCTGAAAATGCTATAGAAATATTAAATGACTATAAAAAATTCCAAAAAGAAAATCACGAGTGGTTTTATTTAATAGAAGATGATTCTATTGCAACGAAAAAAGAATTTGATTATAGACTTGAAAGTTTTGAATATAAAAATTTTATAAGAGATTATGCAAACTACGAAATTTACCATAAATCAAATAGTTATGCTTTTTTACAAATAGTTTCTATTATTACACATTTTAGAGTAATTAACGCACAGAAAAATGATAAATTAAAACCGAAGCAGATTGATTCAATTCTTACGAGTTTAAACTTAAAAAAACTGCCAAAAATTAATTGTGATACTATTGAAGAAGTTGATAATCAAACGTATAAACTTTTTAGAGATTATGATTTATATAATTTTGTTTTAAATGGTTCAAAAGATACTATTCAAATAAAGAATGAAGATGGTCAAATAGTAACTAATTTAGTTCCGAAAGCATTTTCTTCAGTTCAAGTATCAAATGGAACAAATCTAAAAGTTTTCATTAATGATAAGTGTGTAGTAAAGTATAATACTCAAATAAATAGTTTAAGGTAAGCATTTAGACGCATATTATTTCTTTGTGATAAATATTGTCTGTTTTTACCATTCTCTTGATTAAGTTATTGAATATTGTGTCTTTGTTTTGAGAGCGGTTAATTCGATAGCAAAACTCATC
>JAKITY010000031.1 GCA_021647835.1 Flavobacteriaceae bacterium
CCATTTTTCTCATATGCTGCGCATACTCCTCTTTATTATCTGTTATACGAATTAAAGATTGGGTGGAGGGAAACTGTAAGCCTACTTTAACGGTAATTAAATATGGAATTCCAGCCACTTTAGAAAACACGCCTAATCCTGCTTCATTCATAGTTCTAAAGGTTTTGTCTACAAATTTATTTCCATTTGTAGAGATTTTGGATTCCACTTTATCCCACTTGTTTTTATGAAAACTAAGGTCAATATTATGGTCAGGAGCTTTTGAAATAATCCTTACCATTACCGGAGATTTAACATCGAGTCCACTTATGACAAATCGTTGCAAAGAATCTAAACCGCCAGTAGTCCATTCAATGGCTCCAGCACGGGTGCCATCGTTTAGTTTTTTTAACTTTATTTCATGAGTGATTACCTTTCCAAAAGGATCTATTAGTTGTGAGTTTGCTATTAAACTCATTGTCAAAAAAACAATAATCACTAAAGGTTTTAACTTAATTGATTTCATAATATGATTTATTTAAATAAATTATCAGTATCAGAATATCCGATATTGTTAAATTTTAAACCTGTTATATTTAGAACTGCATCTTCAAGGTTTTTAAGGTTTCCTTTTTCATAATTAATACTAAGGTTTTTTATTTCTGCTACACCTGAAGCATTAGATGAGTTCGATAAATCAATACTTCCAGATAGTTCACTTTCTGGATGGCGCTTGCGCGTTACGGGTTTTAAATCATAATAACAGGTGAATAGACTACCATCTTTTTTTGGAAACTTTAATTGTAGCGATGCTGCTATGAGTTGAAAAGTATTAGCATCATAAGTTAATTGAAAATGTTCGCTACCTTTTTTTAGTTTCTTTTTAAAGGTAATTAAGGCTGTACGTTTTTTAGTTTTTGCATGTGTTGATAGAATACCAGAGGCTTTAGTATATGCCCAATCTTTTCCATTTATTTTACATAAATAAGTACTGTTGCTTTTAGTTGAGGTCTCTTTAGTTACAGTTTCTACAGTTTTCTTTTGTTTTATAGGAGTTTGATTAGCGTCTTTACAAGATATTGCTAAAAAAATAAGTAGTATTAGTATTGTGTATCCTTTCATGATGTTTGCTTTATTGATTATTGGCTTCGATTTTTTCTACACGAGAGATGAGATTGTTAAGAGCGTCTTTTAGAGAAGAATTTTCAGTAGACAATCCTTTTAGTTGTTTGTTTTGTGCTTCTATAATTTCTTGTTGCTCTTGAGTGGCTTTAGTTAATAAAGCAATAAAATCATTGTAGCGTACACTAAAATATCCCTTATCATCTTTGGTTAAAAAGCCTTGATTTGTATAACCAATTTTTTCTAATAAAACTTCTAAATCTTGAGCTATAAAACCCATTTCCCGAGTTTGTTTTTCATTGTTTTTTCGCGAGTAATCAACTGGTTTTAATTTCATTACCATATCTAAACCATAAGGCAATTTGCGAATGTTTTCTTTCCATCGTTTGTCAGAAGTAATTGTCCATGACACTTGAATGCCAGCATACGTTATTTGCGAATTACCAAAGCGCACTTGATGACTTCCAGTAGCATTAGGCACTGTAGTACCAGCACCAATGGCAATATTATTATTGCCTCCAGTTAAATTATACATAGCGTCGTTGCCTATAGCTACATTATAGTTTCCGGAAACATTTACCTTTAAACTAGCATTACCAATAGCGGTATTATAATCTCCTTGATTATTCAAAATTAAAGTACCAGAACCTATAGATGTGTTGTAATCTCCATTTAAATTATTTGAAAGCGCAAGAGCTCCGATTGCTGTGTTTCTTACTCTTAATCTCCCTCTATCTAATGCTCTATAACCAATAGCTGTATTATGATCACCTTCAGTGTTAGAATGTAGCGCGTCATTACCAATAGCTGTGTTTCTAAAACCTGTAGTGTTATTTTCAAGAGATCCCTTCCCAATAGATGTATTATTACCTCCAGTTGTAGTATCATCTTGACTCCTATATCCAATAGCTGTATTGCCACTTGTTCTATTTTGGCTTAACGCTTCATAACCAATCGCTGTGCTAAAAGACCCAGTTAAGCCTGCACCTAATGCAAAATCGCCAATTGCTATATTATCAGAACCAGTTCTATTGTTTATAAGAGCACTTACTCCAACTGCAACATTACCTCCGCCTGACTCATGCCAATGAAGGGCGTTATTCCCTATCGCTACATTCCTATTACCTGTAACGTGATAGTGTAATGCGTCATTACCAATTGCCAAGTTATAAAGTGATGATATGTTTCTTGATAATACTCGATTACCAATACCAACATTACCATATCCACCTATATTACTTTGAAGAACACCGTCACCTATTCCTATATTATTATTATTAGTGTTGTTTTTTAAAACATCAGTACCTATTCCTAAATTCCAATCTCCTCCTACATTTTTTTCCAAAGCATTGGTGCCAAATGCTAAATTACGATATCCACCTATATTACTCCATAAAGCTTTATGGCCCATAGCTATATTATTACTCCCTTCTGTATTTGATTTTAAAGAAGCATTTCCAATCGCTATATTATTATCGCCAGTAGTGTTATCTTCTAATGCACCACTTCCGTTGGCTACATTTGCACTTCCTGTAATATTACTCGATAATGCATTAAATCCAATAGCACTGTTGTCATTTCCTTCTGTATTTACTCCTAACGCAGCAGTTCCAATGGCTATATTATTATCGCCAGTAGTATTATCCTCTAATGCACCACTTCCGTTGGCTACATTTGCACTTCCTGTAATATTACTCGATAATGCATTAAATCCAATAGCACTGTTGTCATTTCCTTCTGTATTTGCTCCTAACGCAGCAGTTCCAATGGCTGAGTTATTATCACCTATAGTGTTTGAAAGAAGTGCAGTAGAACCCATTGCTACATTACCGAATCCTGTAGTATTAAATCTTAAAGCAAAAAATCCAAATGCTGAATTACTACTAGCTGTTGAATTATCACCCAAGGCATAATAACCATTGGCGGTATTTCCAGCGCCTGTGGTATTATTCCTTAAAGCCGATGAACCAATTGCTACATTTATATTACCTGAAGTATTCGAGTTTAATGCATTTGCTCCAATACCAATATTATGGTTATCTGTTTCATCGTCGTTTGCGCCAGCATTTACGCCTAAAAACAAAGACGAGCCGTCAGTATCAGATTTACCATCTGATAAATCATCTATCCCTATAGTTAGATTTTCAACTATAACGTTATCCGCTAAAACTGTCTTTTCAGCAAATTTTGCATAAGGCACAGCCATAAACTCGGTTGTTCCCATGTTTTCTAAACCTGCACCATCAATATTAATTTGTACATTAATAAAATGCTCATCACTTCCCCAATTAATAGCATTGAAATCATCTACAGTATTACCATCTCCAATATTTAGTATAACAAACCCATTTGAGTCTGTAGTATAGGCATGCTGTTCTACATATACTTCGTTTGTTAAAGCGGCACCTTCATATATGGTAAATAGTACTACTACATTAGTATTTGCTATAACATTACCCAAATCGTCTTTTATGATCGCTTTATAGTTAATACCTTGTTGTGCAAAGGTTGTAAACGTAGTCAGTAAAGCGGTGAGTAATATGATTGTTTTTTTCATGTTTTTTTAGATTAATAATTATTATGATTTAATAAACTTGAATACCTTATTTTTAATTTTCAGAAAATAAATACCAGAGGATAAATTTTTTAAATTAATCGATGCTATATCAGAACTTAAAACACTCTCTAAAACTTCCTTTCCAAATTGATTATAAATTGAAAATGAAACATTTTCAGAAAAAGAATTGGCAAATTGAACAAATAATTTATTGTTTGATGGGACAGGATAAATTTTAATATTAGAGTTTTCATTTTCAACTGATGAAATACCTAATGCAGCACATTCAACACCATCTCTTTGGTAATCGCAAACTGTTTGCCTCGCAATTTCTTGCATAATTGCTGCTTGCTCAGGCGTTGGGTAAACTGTATATAAATTTCCATAAGGATCGGTCAATTGGTTAGGTAATCCTACTGGTGAAGCCCCATGAATTACAGTATAAACGACACATGCAATAAAATAATTCCCTCTATTATCTAAATGATATTCATCAACAAATAAATCAAAGACAGAAGATAAACCAGGAACTTCACCATTATCTATACTATCTGCTAATCTTCCAAGTGCTTGACCTGCAGGAATAATTAACATTGGATTTGGATGTGTTAAGTTAATACTATCTGCTATACTCTCCCACTTTTCTAAATCAATGTCAATTCGATTTCTCCATGGTGTGTTGCTTTCAGTATCCCAATCACAAGGATAACCTCCAGATCCTGATGTAGATCCATTTCCGCTATTTGTACAATGCCATGTTTCGTAAAGATAATATTGAATGTTGGGGTTATATTGATTGGCAAAACTACAGAAGTTATCAGTATATCCATAAGTGTCACTAGATTGAAGATGATTTAGTAAAGGTACTGCCTCAGTTAAGATAAAATTTTCGTATCCTCCTAAAGGCAACGTTAAATCCCATTGATCACCCTGACCTGTCGTAGGATTATTCCAGTGCCAAGACAAAGTTGCTCCATTACCTATATTAGCGTCATAAGAGAAGGGATTACTGCTTGCAATAGAAAATTGATCAACCATGTTTGGTACATCAAAGTTTATTAGACTATGCCCTAAAAAGAAAGTATTATTATTCTGAGCACTTACATTAGGTATGTTTTTTAAAAATAATAACGCAAGAAAAAATGACATTTTTTGTATATTAATTTTTAAATAGTTGTTTTGGTAATTGTAATTTTTTGATTTCATGGGGTAATTTTATATTTTTATTATTTACAAATTCTCAAACTTGATGATGTTAATGACACGCTATTTGCAGCAACTGAATTGTTAGATTTTAATAAAAGGCGCATCGCATCATTAAATAAGCGTTTGGTAACATCTGTGGTAAAAACTCGTATCATTTCTGTTCTTACAACCTTATTAATACCTCTAGTAAGTGTTGGGATTAAATCTCCAAAACCTCTACCTACCAATTTCCCTAACATCTCTACATCTTCTACTTTAAAAGAAACAGAACGTTGGTACACAATTGGCTTTAAAGTAAAACGTAATATTTGCGGATTCCCCCAATTTACGTCTGGCGCACGGTCATCTTTCGATCTTTTTGTCCAACACCCTTCACATCTTCCCTTTAATTCAATACCGTTATTTTCAAATTTTACATCTAAAATAAATTTGTTGGTTTTAGAGTCGTACCAAAAATTACTGTCAATGCGCCTTACATTTACAAAATAATAGGTCCATTCTCTACTAATAGGGCTGATTTTTAAATCTTGAAGGTCAAGATTTTGTCTTGTGCCATTTATGGCTAAAAACCCATCTGTTCTATCCAATTTAATATCTAATCTTGGTTTTATTTTCTGGTTTAAATAGTGTTTGTTACATCTTTCGTGTTAATATCTGTGCATTGTGCAAATATGCTTGGTGAAATTATTAGAACTGCGATTAAAGTGTTAAGTAAGTTTTTCATTTTCTTGTTTTTTAAAAGTTATTTTTTGGATGACTTTGTTTTTATTAATGATTTTTAACGTTTAAAAACCTTATAACTTATGTTAAGTTTTAAAACATTTTTTTATAAAGAGATGTATCAATTGTGTTAACTTCTTTTGCCAATTTAATACAAGTCATTGTAGAGGTTTTAGGTTTCTTTTTTGAGGTGTCTGTAACAATCATTTCTAACACCATTCCATCCATTTCAAACATCCAATTATTGTTCTGATTTTTCATTTTTTTATTGCCACTTCCTTGAAAATCTTTAGGGAAACTTATTCCTGCTTCATTTGTTACCCAAGCCTTACTGTTAAAGTCTTTTCCTGTAACATCATATTCATAGCAAGTGTATCCTAATATTTTTTTGGTATTTCCTGTTTTGGTTATTTTAATATCTTCATTTGCTTCTTTGACAGTCTCTTTAAAACCAAATTTCATAGTCATTTGTGTTTTTTGACCTCCATTTTCCATGAGTGCAATATTTTTGCCTTGGTCTAAATCCATTATAGAAATCATATTGGTTTTCATATTAGGGAAATTTACAGCTAAGAAATTGGCATTGTTTTTTAAGTAATATTCAAATACAATTACATCTTTTTTAAAAGTCATTTCCATAGTATAGACATGTGTAAATTCAAATAGCTCAAGGCTTTTTACACTTTTTTGACCTTTTTTAGATAGTGTTTGATCTATTTTATTTTCGGCTTTATCAAAAGTGTCATCAATTTTTTTATCAACACGTCTTTGTGCTCGCCTTTCCGCTTCTCGTTCAACTTTCTGTGTTGCTTTTTCTTTTAATTTTTTTAAGAATTGAGCATTTGTATTTGTTGTAAAAGCGAATATTAAAATAGTTGCTATTATTTTTAAAGTTTTCATAATTTTTTATTTTCCAAATTCAGTTGACTTAATAATTTTATTTTTATAAACGATGTATAACGTATAAGAACCTTTCTTAAGGTTGTTTACATTTAAGTAAATTTTGTCAGTTAAAGCATCACTTAATTTCCCTTCATATAGTTTCATTATATCGGTTATTGTTTTTTGAGGGTAAAACTTGTGGTTGTAAAATTAGTAGGATAGTTATGTGAAGGTTATAAGTATTGTAACAAAACCTATAACTATTGTAACATCAGTAGAAAAGGGGGTAAAGCCCTTATGTTTATACAGGAAAAAACTGTTTTTAAAAAAGAAATAAAATTAAAAGATAGAGCGTTTACTTATCTCTTTTAGCGTATTGTGTAGGTGTGCAATTGTAAACTTCTTTGAAACGTTTGCTAAAATATGCAGGATCGTTAAAACCAACACTATAGCCAACTTGTGATACGGTTACATCTGAAGTTTTTAACAAATCAGCAGCTAATTTTAAACGTTGTGAGCGAATAAACTCCGAAGTTGTCATATTGAATAATGCTTTTAATTTTCTGTGTAATTGCATTCTACTCATATTGATAGATTTGCAAAAATCATCGGTATTAAAAGTAGATTCGACCAGTTTATCATCTAATACACTTTGTAAACGATTTAAAAATAACTCATCGGTAGAATTAATTGAAATTTCAGTTGATTTTAAAATAACTTCTTGGCTATATCTTTTTTGTAGTTTTTTGATATTCTCCAATAGCTTTTCAACCTTTAGTTTTAATAATTGGTTATTAAAAGGTTTGGTTATATAGTCATCAGCACCAGTTTTAACACCTTCAATTTCGTTTTCTTCACCTGCTTTTGCTGTTAATAGAATAATAGGAATGTGACTTGTACGTTCATCTACTTTCAACGTATTACACAATTCAATTCCGTTTTTTATAGGCATCATAATATCACTAATAATGATATCAGGCACTTGTTCTATTGCTATATCGATTCCTTCTTGTCCATTTTGAGCCTGTAAAATAGTGTATGATGACCTAAAGATAGAAGATACATAAGTTCTTATATCTGTATTATCATCAACAATTAATAAGATTGGTTTATCTTCATCAATAATACTATTGTCAATATCGTTTTGAATTGTATCAATATAATTAGTTTGCTTTTCGGTTAAGTCAGAGACCGAATGAATTGTAATTTCATTTTCTTTAAATGCTTTTTTAGTGATAGGAAGTGTTACTCTAAATGTTGTCCAATTATTTGGAATGCTTTCTACATTGATAGTTCCTTTATGAAGTGTTACTAATTCTTTGACCAATGCCAAGCCAATACCAGTTCCTTTATTGTCTTCACTGATTTGATAAAAACGATTAAAAACTTTTTCAAGTTGTTCTTTAGTCATCCCTTTTCCAGAATTTTTAATGATAAAAGAGATGTTGTTGTCTTTAATAATAGTATTGTATTCTATTGTTCCATTTTCTGGAGTGTATTTTACAGCATTAGAGATGAGGTTGGTTATAATTTTTTCTAAAACATCTTTATCAAACCAAGAATCTATAGTTGATGGTTCAATATTTATTTTATAATCAATTTTTTTCTCTTTAGTTCTAAAAGAGAAGCTATCAGTAAGAGCGCCAACAAAAGGAATTATTTCACTACTTGTAATATGGAGTTTTAAATTACCTGACTCAACTTTAGAAATATCTAATAGTTGATCGACCAAAGAAAGTAATCTATTTGTGTTTCTGTGAGCCATTTCAAAATTAGAACGTTCATTATTTGATAAGTCTCTTTTGTTTAGTTGCTGTTGAATAGGACCAGAAATAAGTGTTAATGGAGTTCTAAATTCATGGGAAATGTTGGCGAAAAAGTTTGATTTAGCAATGTCTAATTTTTGTAACTTCTTTGTTGTTTTTTGGCGATTTTGATATAAGAAGAAAAATAATGCACCTGTCAAAGCAGTAATACCAAGACCTCCTAACAATTGATTACGCTGACTTGCCTTTTGCTGCTCTACCAATTTGTTTTGAGATTTTAAAATGACAATTTCTTGTTCTTTTTTTTCTGATTGATATTTTGTTTCTAATTCTTTAGTTATTGCAATATTATTCTTTTTGTAGATGCTATCATTAATCTGCAAATAAAGTTGGCTGTATTTAAGAGCATTTTTATAATCTTTTTTTCCTGTATAGGCATCAGTTAATCCTTTTTTAACTTCTTTATTATGAGCAATAAAAAAATCATTTTCATTTTTATTAATAATCTCATACGCTTTATTAAAAAAATCTATTGACTTTTCATACTGCATCATATCTAAATATAATTGACCTCCATTTAAATAAAAAGAAACAAAATCATCTTTACCTTCTGAGTTTATTAAATTTTCTTCAACGTCTTTTAAAACAGTTTCTGCTTTTTTATAATCACCAATTGCAGAATAAGAATTAATTAATCTAGTTTGCGCATCTATCAATCGAAAAGCATCTCCATAACCTTTGTAAAAAACTATTGCTTTTTCAAAATCAGAAATAGCTTGTTCGTGTTCATAAGTCGTACTAAAGTATATCCCTCTCAATATATAGTTGTAACCAAGTCCTTCTTTATCATTTAATCGTTTATAGATATTGTTACTTTTCTCAATATAAATTAATGCTTTCTTGTCCTTTATATCCGTGTAGATTGAACTAATATTATCATAGGTGTTAGCTAAAAATCGATCTTCTTCTTTATGCGAAGTGTAAAGTGAATCTGCTGCTAAATAATGTTTTAAAGATAAATTAAAATCATTATTTTTAAAAAATTGATTGCCTAACATAATGTTAGATGAAGCTATTAAATGCCATTCTTTAGTTTTAATTGCAGCTTGAAGTGCTAATGCACCATACTTTTTTGCATTTCCATTATCTAAATTCCTACTGCTTAAAATCGCCATTTTTCTATACAAATCTGACTTCAAATTATTGTCATTTAACTTTAATGCCATTTCTAAGGCTTTTCCGGTAAAGTAAAGAGCACTATCAAGTTGAGAACTGTAATAGTAGTATCTTGAAGAAAGATTATAAGTGTTGATCAAATCCTTTTCTGATTTACTAGACTGTTTAATAATTTCGTTTTTATAAATCTTGGCAGAATCTAAATTGATAAATAAATAGTCGTTAAAAAGTTTAGTTAAAACATCTAATTTAATTTCGCTATCAAGATTTTTACTTAACTCAGTTTTTAAAGAATCTATTCTTTGTTCATCTTGTCCAAAAGAAACATAAGACGAAAAAACCAAAAAAAAGGCAATAAAGAATTTCATAGTTTTATTAGTGAGTAATAATTCTATAAATTTAGGTAAAAAAATGAAGAAAGAGAAATAGAGTAATTTTTTTATTATAGATTGATTTTGCAGTGTACAATATAGATATAAATTAACCGTACATTTGTCGCTTATAAAATTTATATGTCATTTGAATCTTTAGGATTAATCCCAGAATTATTAAAAGCGGTAAAAAAGCAAGGTTATACAACACCTTCACCAATTCAAGAAAAAGCAATTCCATTAGTATTAGAAAGAAAAGATGTCTTAGCATCTGCACAAACAGGAACAGGAAAAACTGCTGGATTTACACTGCCAATTTTGCAAATATTACATCAGACAAAAAAAGAAGGAAGACGACCTGTACGTGCTTTAGTATTAACGCCAACAAGAGAGTTAGCAGCACAAGTACATAAAAATGTAGCGCAATATAGTGAGTTTTTAGATATAAAATCTACGGTTATTTTTGGTGGTGTAAATGCAAAGCCTCAAATAAGGTCATTGAAATACGGAGTAGATATTGTTGTTGCAACTCCTGGACGTTTATTGGATTTGATTGATCAAAGAGCCTTGTCTTTAGGGCGAATTGATATTTTGGTTTTAGATGAGGCAGATAGAATGCTTGATATGGGATTCTTGCGTGACATCAAAAAAATTATGGCAATGATGCCAACAAAAAGGCAAAATCTATTGTTTTCTGCTACATTCTCTAAGGAAATTAAAAAATTGGCTGAAGGGATATTGCATAATCCTGTTTTAGTCAAAGCAGAACCAGAAAATTCAACTGCCGAGAAAGTAGTTCAAAAAACATATAGAGTAGATCAAGGTGATAAAATAGAAGTAACCATCAAATTAATTGCCGATGGAAATTGGAAACAAGTCTTGATTTTTACACGTACAAAACATCGCGCAAATAAATTGAGTGACAAGTTGGTTAAAGCAGGAATATCTTCAGCAGCAATTCATGGAAATAAAAGTCAAGGAGCGAGAACCAAAGCATTGGCAAACTTTAAAAGTGGTAGAGTAAGAGTATTGGTTGCTACTGATATTGCAGCTCGTGGATTGGATATACCATTATTACCTCATGTTATTAATTTCGAATTGCCAAATATCTCTGAAGATTATATACATAGAATTGGTCGTACAGGTAGAGCAGGAGCAAGTGGTGAAGCCATTTCATTGGTTGATATTAATGAAGTAGAGTATGTAAAAGGAATTGAAAAATTATTAGGAGAAAAACTATCAAGTGAAATTATTGAAGGTTTTGAACCAACTGCTAAACTCGCTCCAAATAAACCAAAGCAACAACAGCGAAGAAAATCTCGCAAGTCAAGACCTCAAAACAATAGTGGAAATAAAGAAGGGAATAGCAGAAATAAAAGTAGAAACAGAAATAGAAGAAGGAGATAATTTTCTTTATATTTACAATATAGAAAACAATAAATACAAACATATGAAAAACAACATTCTAACAATTTTAGCAATCATATCATTTGTGCATTTTGCTAATGCACAAGATAAAGTGGCGTTTGAACTGTATAATCAAAAAGGGAAAAAGGTTAAATATAACAAAATGGTAAAAGATCTTGCTGATAGTGATATGGTGTTTTTTGGTGAATATCATACCAATCCTATTTCGCATTGGTTGCAGATAGAAATGACTAAAAGTTTTTATGAGATCAAGGGTAAAAAGTTGTTTTTTGGAGCCGAAATGTTTGAAAATAACAATCAATTGGTTTTAAATGAGTATCTCGCAGGATTTTATCCGGAGAAAAAAATGTTACCAGAAATGACACAAATGTGGGGGAACTACAAAACAGATTATAAGCCTTTGGTAGAGTTTGCAAAAGAAAATAACCTTCGATTTATCGCTTCAAATATTCCTCGTAGATATGCATCTATGATTAATAAAAAAGGAATGATTGGTGCTTTGAAAGAATTATCTCCAGAAGCATTGGCTTTAATTAGTCCAGATTTAGAAAAATATTTTGATCCAACGGCAAAAGCTTATGCAGAAATGGCATCTATGATGGGTGGACACGTACCGCCAAATATGCTGAATATTCAAACAGCACAAGCGTCTAAAGATGCTACAATGGCGCATTTTTCTTTAAAGAACTTTAAAAAAGGAGATTTTTATTTCCATTTTAATGGTTCGTATCATTCTAATTATAATCAAGGAATTATTTGGTGGATAAACAAAATTCAGCAAGGGTTGACTATCAAATCAATTGCTACTGTAACGGTTTCTGAATGGAAAGAAATGACTAAAGAGAAAAAAGCAACAATCGCAAATTATACGATTGTAGTTGCTGATAATATGACGCAAACGAAGCGATAATTCTTAGTTGTTTTTAAGAATCCATTTTACAATTTCTTTTTCATCTGCAATTGACCATGAATGAGGACTACGTGTTCTGTCTGCTCTAAAACCTTTGTTTGTCGTTTCGATATATTTAATATCTGTATGACCATTGTTTTTCAAATCTTCATACATTTTTTTAATTGAAGGTGTATTTAAGTCGGAAAAACTAAAATCATTAAATATTTTTTGATAAAATTCTAAATCAGGTTCAGTATATAATCGAATAGACATGTCTTTTGGATAATCAATATTATAAGTAAAATTAGTTGCTGAAGTATATGGAGAATAATTTTCGTAAAGACTAATATCTTCATTCGGATTTCCAAAAGTTGAATTAAATAATTCATAAAAATATTTTGGAAATTGAGTTATTTCTCCATCATTATTTTGAAGTTTTTTTTGACATCTGAAATAAAAATTTGCTAAATCTACAGGCGCATCAATAATAAAAATTCCTTTTGCGTTTATTTGATTCGCAATTAATAAGGTAACATTTCCTCCAGAAGAGAATCCACCTAAAAAGATATTTTTATTCTCTAATTGATTTACTTTTAATGTGGTTGAAATAAGTTCTTCAAGATTATTTTTCTCATCATCATATAGAAATAAGTGATGATTGTAACTATTAAAAAGCATCACTGCAATATTGTTATCAATTGCTTCTATTGGAATTTTTGACTGCTGCTTTATTCGCTTTGCATCACCATTAAATCCTGGAAATAAAATTAAAATACTTTTCGGATTGTTAGGGATGATTAATTCGTAATCATCTGTTTGTATGATTTTTGGAGGATTGTTTTTGCAGGATAAAAATAAGAATAAGGTAAAAAGAAGTATAATATTTCTCATATCAATCAAAATCAGGTTTTTTTCTATTCGATTTCTTCAGCGCATGTTTTGCCTTTTTCTCCAACCTTTTTTTAATAGACGCCTTACTTGGTTTGCTCTTTTTTCGATATTTTTTAACTTTGAGTCCGTCAGAAATGAGTTCTAAAAAGCGTTTGATAACAATTTCTTTATTTTTATGCTGACTTCGAGTTTCGCTACAATTTAATGTCAAAATAAATTCTTTACTAAGCCTTGTTTTTAATTTCCTGAACAGTGATTCTTTCTCTTCATCATTCAAAACTTTTGAATTTAAAACATCAAAAGTCAACACAATTTGAGAAGATGTTTTGTTTACATGTTGTCCTCCAGCGCCACTACTTCTAATAGCTTTGAAAGATAGTTCTTTGATAAGGTTTTCTGAGTTCATCAATATAAATCTTGATTCATGTTTTGATGCATAAAGTGCATGTCTAAATCTATCAGCGTGTCAGAAAAACTATCTAAATCTTTATGTGTAGCAAGAAGTTCATCAATTGCTTTAACGGCTTTTTTAAAGCGAGTTTCTTTATTGCCTTTTAATAAAATATAGTTTTTGTTGTGTGATTTTAAAGCATTTTCAAAAGCAATAAACATTTCTAAACGTCGTTCTGGTCTGTCGCGTAAATCATCGGCTTCCCAAGGAGTATCAATATAAGTTAGCAAATACAAATCGTAGTTGTTTTCTTTTGCGGCCTCGTTTAGTTTTGGATCAACAAATCCGCCGTAGTATTCTTGTGAATAGACTTTAGTTTCGAGTAAGTCGGTATCGCAAATTAATATTTTATCGGCTTTTTTAGCAAGATTATTTTCCAATTTCATTTGACCAATTGCAATCGGAATTAAATCAGAGTTTTCACAAGTTTTACGTTCATTATTCCATTTATCTTGCAAGTATTCTCGTGCAAATTCAGGAGTCCAAACCGTGTTGTAATGACGCGCCAATTGTGTAGAAAGTGTTGTTTTTCCTGTTGATTCAGGGCCGAATAAAACAATCTTTATGATGTTTGCGCCTTCTTGTCTAAGATTTTTTTCCATTGTTTATATCCTTGAAATGCTAAAACTAAAAAAACAGCATATTGTATGCCTGTAAAACCTAACCCTTTTACAAAATACAACGGAATTGATAAAATGTTTGTGGCAATCCAAAAAGTCCAATTTTCAATTTTCTTTTGAGTCATTAACCACATCGCTACAAATGCTGTTGCTGTTGTAAATGTATCAATAAAAGGTACAGCAATCCTAAATTTTTCAAGATTTCCTGAAGTTAAGTTTTGAACCGCAAAATTCACACTCTCAATAAAATCAAAATGATTAGGCATCACATTGTTAGTTCGATAAATAAAAATAACAAAAAAGGAAGCCACAATAAAAATACCAAAAGCAATGATTTTTTCTTTTTTATTAGTTCTTGAAATTGGTATGTGTTCTTCTTTGTTATTTATAAGTTTATTCCACATATACCAACCATAAACACTCATAATTGTATAGTAAATATTGATAGTTAAGTCACCATAAATCTCCCAATAATATAAAATGTAGATGTAAATGGAAGTACTAATAAAACCTGTTGGAAATACTAATTTATTCTCTTTTTTAGCATAAATAACACTTATGATACCAAAAACCATCGCAATAAATTCGAGTATGATTAAGTATGTTGGCGCCGTTCTATAAGGCTCTGAAAAAAAGTCAATGATTTCATTCATATAATTGATGTTAAAACACTATTATTTTCTTCAAATGCTGTGCCAATTACCACTAAATCGGCTCCATTTTCAAAAGTGATTTGTAACTGTTTTTTTGTTCTAATTCCACCTCCAACAATTAACGGAACCTGGATGGAATTAGCAACAGAACTGATAATTTTTGCATCTGTAGGCACTGTAGCTCCACTTCCTGCTTCAAGGTAAATGAGTTGCTTTCCTAAGTATTCACCAGCAATTGCTGTTGCTGTAATCTCTTCGATATTTGATTGTAATATTGGTGTTGTATTGCTCACTTTTTCTACGGATGTTTCTACGCCTCCATCAATCAAAATATATCCTGTCGGAATAATTTCTAAAGATGATTTTTGTAACTTTTTTACTGATTTTATTTGCTGTCCGATTAAATATTCAGGATTTCTTCCTGAAAGTAATGATAGGAATAATAGCGCATCAGCATTGTCAGTAATTTGCTCAAAATCACCCGGAAAAAGTACGATAGGAATTTGAGTAAGTTCTTTTATTTTTTTGACAAATAACTCCGTAATTCCTTCAGAAACGGTACTTCCTCCAACAAAAATAAAATCTACTTTTCTGCGATTAATTTTGTTGATTGTTTTTTCAATATTTTCAATCAGAAGTTTATCAGGATCTAATAAAATAGCGAGTAGTTTTTGTCCTTTTTCTTTAGATGTTTTGATATGTTCAAGAATATTTTTCAAATATAATTATTAAGGTCTCGACTGCGCTCGACCAGGCAAAATAATGTCTCCTCGAGCGCAGTCGAGAGGTTAATTCATTGCGTACACACAAGTAAATTCTTCAAACTCTAAGAAAAACACATTGTATTTATCTACTCTTCCATCATATCTAATTTCGCCCGTGGTTTTTCCGTCATCAAACATAAAATCTTCAATATAAATATGTTGTAAAAAACGCAATTTTTTCTTTCCGTAAATTTTATAGAGCGATTCTTTTGCGCCCCAAACAATCGTCAATTTTCCAATCAACGCATCATGATTAGCAATTGTTTTATACTCTTTGATTGGTGTGAATTTATGTGCAATTTTTAAGATTTTATCGCGCTGTTTTTCAATATCTATTCCAACAGTTTTATCATCTGAAATAATAATAGCAGTAAAAATAAATGAATGCGTAATTGAAATAGATTTTCCGTCTGCAAGATGTGGTTTTCCATACTCATCATAAATCAAATCCTTATCTTCATAATTTTTAATGGCAAGCAACTGACGAATACTCATAAAACCCTTTTGATGTAACTCAGATTTCATACCATTTACTCTTTCTTGGCAAGATTCAGTAAGTGTTATTCCTTGAGATAATTCATTAAGAGATTCTTCTATTTTCCAGATGAAAACGGTTGTATTTTTGTTTACTTCTATGGTTTTATATAAGGACATCTATTATTTAAAAGGTATTTCGTAAATTTGCACTTCAAAAATATACAATTATGAGCACAGAAACATCAACTTATGTAAAATATAAAGTAAAAGACATCAATCTTGCGGATTGGGGACGAAAAGAAATGGACCTTGCTGAAGCAGAAATGCCTGGATTAATGAGTTTAAGAGAAGAGTATAAAGATGAGCAACCATTAAAAGGTGCTCGTATTGCAGGATGTTTACATATGACAATTCAAACAGCTGTTTTAATAGAAACTTTACAAGCACTTGGTGCTGAAGTTACTTGGAGTTCATGTAATATTTTTTCTACACAAGATCAGGCTGCTGCTGCAATCGCTGCTGCTGGAACTGCGGTATATGCATGGAAAGATATGACAGAAGAAGAGTTTGATTGGTGTATAGAGCAAACTTTATTCTTTGGAGAAGATAAAAAACCATTAAATTTAATTTTAGATGATGGCGGAGATTTGACAAATATGGTATTAGATAAATACCCAGAATTGGCTGCAGGAATCAATGGATTGAGCGAAGAAACAACTACAGGAGTTCATAGATTATATGATAGGGTTAAGGCTGGAACATTACCAATGCCTGCAATTAATGTAAATGATTCGGTTACTAAATCTAAATTCGATAATAAATACGGATGTAAAGAATCTGCGGTTGATGCAATCAGAAGAGCAACAGATATTATGTTGGCTGGAAAGCGCGTTACTGTTTGTGGTTATGGTGATGTAGGTAAAGGTACTGCTGCTTCTTTTAAAGGTGCGGGTTCTATTGTTACTGTTACAGAAATTGATCCAATTTGTGCTTTACAAGCTGCAATGGATGGTTTTGAAGTTAAGAAATTAGAAACAGTTGTTGCAAATTCTGACATTATTATTACAACAACAGGAAATAAAGATATTATTCAAGGTCGCCATTTCGAAGCAATGAAAGACAAAGTAATTGTGTGTAATATTGGCCATTTTGATAATGAAATTGATATGGCATGGTTAAACAAAAACCACGGACATACAAAAGATACTATCAAACCACAAGTTGATAAATATAATATTAACGGAAAAGATATTATTATCTTGGCTGAAGGTCGTTTGGTAAACTTAGGTTGTGCAACAGGACATCCAAGTTTTGTGATGTCTAACTCATTTACAAACCAAACATTGGCTCAATTAGAATTATGGAATAATAGAGATGCTTATAAAAACCAAGTGTATATGTTACCAAAACATTTAGATGAAAAAGTAGCAAAATTACATTTAGCAAAAATTGGTGTAGAATTAACAGAATTACGTGAAGACCAAGCAGCATATATTGGTGTTACTGTTGATGGGCCTTATAAACCAGAACATTATAGATATTAATTTCATTCTGAGTTTGGTCGCTGAGCGTAGTCGAAGCGAAGAATCTCAAAATATAAATCATAAACCGATACGAAAGTATCGGTTTTTTTTTGCTAAAATTTAAACATTTTTTATTTTCTCAATTAACAGAATCTTAACGAATAAGAACTTAATTAAGTTTTAATATTGTAGTGATAGTAGAAAACAAGATAAAGATTTAGTTTTTTCTTTTTTTGAAGAGCAACGTTGATTATTTAACGTTGCTTTTCAATTTTCTTATAAATCTTTTAAAAGTTCATCAACAGCTTTCTTTAACTGAGTATCTTTTCCTTTTGCTTTGTCATCAGGATTGTTAGAAACAATAATATCAGGAATTGCAGGATGAAAATCCATATTTTTTTCAGAAGATTTTACATACCAACCTCTAAATGGAACTCTGACATAAGACCCATCAATTAAAGTTTGACCTCCTGTTGAAATAACGGCGCCAAAAGTTGGTATACCAACTAATTTGCCTAATTTCAACTCTTTATATGCATGTGAAAAAATTTCAGCATTAGAATAGCTATTCTGATTACATAGAGCAATAGAAGGTTTTGTCCAAGACGCTAAAGGTAAACGCTCACTAAAAGGGTAATTGTTTTTAAATTTTTTGTTTTCTTTTTCTAAATTTTTTGCTGCACCTCTTGGAACAGTATAAGCATGTTGTTTTACATTCAAAACTGCCATTAAATAGTCAGTAGTCCATCCGCCACCATTAAACCTAACATCTATAACAACACCTTCTTTACCGTATCCTGCAGCAGTTAACTCTCTTTCAAAACGCTCAAAACTTGTCCAATTCATGCCTTTAATGTGAATATAACCTAATCTATTATTTGAATATTTGGCAGTCAATCTTTTGCGCTCTTTTACCCAAGCATTGTAATTATCTGTTCTTGCACTAGATTTAGGTCTTATCACGACTTCTTTAGTTGTTCCACTTGAGATTACTTCCAAAATAATTTTACTGCCTGCTGTTCCATTAAGTAATTCATAAATATTTTGATTTTTTGTCAATTCTTCTCCGTCTATAGAAGTTATAACGTCTCCAACATTCAATTTAGTTGCTTCTCTATCTGCAGCAGAATTTAAAACTACAGAATTTATTTTTACACTTCCATTATTTAAAGGTTCCAATTCTAAACCTAGAATTCCTGTTTTTTCTTTTTGAACGGATTTTCTATCTTCACCTCTATAAAGTCCCATATGGCTTGCATTAATTTGTCCAAGCATAGTATTAAATACTTTTTTGAAATCTGCTCTAGTTGAGGCTTTCATAGCCAGTGGTTTATAGGTGTTTTTTAGAGTTTTCCAATTTTTGCCATGATGATTTGGATCATAAAATCGTTTTTCGATTACATCCCAAGCCTCTTCAAAAATTTGATTTGATTCAGCATGATAATCTATAATCATTTTAGCTGAAAATGGCAGAGATTCTTTTTTTGAATCTGCTATTTTTATTCTAGATAACTTTCCTTTTTCAACAAAATAGATATGACTGTATTTAGAATTTAAACTAATATTTCTTGGACTAGCATTTCCTTTAGTTAAATTCTTTTTTTCTTTACCATCCCAATTTATTTTAAACAAATCATTTTCCACATCAGGATTCCCTCTTGAACCATTTCCGGTAGTGTAAAAAATGGTTTTTCCATCTTTAGAAAATCCTTGAACAAATTCAGATCCTGTATAGGAAGTTACTTGAACTTGACGTTCATGAATATCATCAAAATCAATGGTAATATCTTTGGCTTTTTCCTCTTTCTTGTCACTTTTTTCAGCATCTTTATTTTCGGATTTTTCATCTTTTTTAGCTACTTTTTCGTCATCAGTTTCATCCCAATCTTCTTTAGTTTTTTCCCAATCTTTTTTGTTTAACCAAACAAACCAAACATCATAATCACCATTATTTCTATTTGACGAAAAAGCCAATTTAAGACCGTTGCAGTATAGGTTCTTGATTAATAAACTTTAATTTTCAAATTATATTTTTGATTTTTTATTAATTTTCGAGTAGAATTTCTTCATTTTGAGTTATACAGTCCTATTTTTAGGG
>JAKITY010000032.1 GCA_021647835.1 Flavobacteriaceae bacterium
ATAAAGTCAAGTAGTAAAGGTTGGAATAAATCTCGTTGATTTTGATTTGATGATTTTCCTATCATATATTGCAAGGTTTATGCTACAATATACAAAAAACCTTGCAATTTAAAACAATAAAATAATGCTTTATTTCAACTTATATAACTGATTAATAAAATATTACACTGAAATTAAGGAGCAACTATTTAAACCCAAATGATGATAAAAAAATCAATAATAGTAGCAATAGTTATTTTAACAACAATGTCTTTTACATCTATAGAAAGAAAAGCCTATAAAGCAGTTATAAGCGAATCAACTGCAGCATGGGTAGCCTATAAGGCTGGAGGGCAGCATAATGGAACGATAGGGATTAAAGAAGGTTTTCTTGTGGTTGATGATAATATGGTTGTTTCAGGAAGTTTTACGATAGAAATGAATTCAATAAAAGTTCTTGATACTGATAAGAAAAAGTTGTTAAATCACCTTAAAAGTGATGATTTCTTTGATGTAGAGAAATTTCCAATAGCAACATTTATAATTTCAGGAAGCTCAATTGATGGAGATAAGATGATGATCAAAGGTAAGCTTACAATAAAAGAACTGACTGAAGAAATTAAATTTCTAGCATCAATTACTAAAAATGAAAAAGGCCAAATGGTTTTAGAAAGTGAGACATTTAAAGTAAATAGAGCGAAGTTTAATGTAACATATAAGTCAAAAACGTTTTTTAACAACTTGAAAGATAAATTCATTTATGATGAGTTTGACATGAAAGTTAAAGTTGTTTTCTCAGAAATAGAAAAATAACTCCAACTATTTTCCTATTTAGGAACGCCTAAAATTTATGAAAATTTTAGGCATTCCTTTTTTATCTTTAGGTTATATTTGTGATTACTAAACTAAAAAAATAATTAAAAATGAAGAAACTAATTTTAACAATGCTCGTTGCTGTATCAGTAATGGCTTGTAAAACGGACAGTAAAAATAAAGTAGAAACTTCTGATGCAAAAGAAGTAGAAGCAGTTAAATCGGAAACTATAAGTTATGTAGTAATCAATGATAAATCTACACTAACATGGAAAGGCTTTAAACCAACAGAATCGCATAACGGAACAATTGCTATTTCTAAAGGAGTTTTATCCTTAACCGACAATAATTTGGTTGGAGGAAAATTTAAAATTGACATGAACTCAATCGTAGTTTTAGATATTCCTGCAGATAATGAGTATAACGGAAAGTTAGTTGGTCATTTAAAAGCACCCGACTTTTTTGATGTAGAAAAATTCTCAACAGCACTATTTGAAATTACAGCAGTAGCCAAAAATGGAGATAAAGTAAACGTAAGTGGAAACCTAACCATAAAAGGAATTACAAAAAACATTACATTTCCTGCAAAAGTTTCAGAAGCAAA
The DNA here is from genome assembly GCA_021647835.1 of Flavobacteriaceae bacterium. GTDB lineage: Bacteria > Bacteroidota > Bacteroidia > Flavobacteriales > Flavobacteriaceae > Urechidicola. Next base: position 1,397 of record JAKITY010000032.1, read on the forward strand.
TGGTCTCGTAACGTTTAAAAGCGATTTATTTAAAATAGACAGAACCGAGTTTGGAATACAATACAATTCAGGAAAGTTTTTTAAAAACTTAAAAGATAAGATGATTGATGATTTAGTTGAAGTTTCATTTGACGTTAAGGCGAAAAAATAAATTTCCATTATTAAAATGGTCGCTGAGCAACTTGTTCTAAGCGAAGTCAAAACGAACTTTTAAAAAACGAAAGTCTATATTAGAAATAATACAGACTTTTTTTTATGCTTAAAAAACCGTACTATTACAATTCTAAAAAATACAAATGCAAGAAAATAAAAACCTATCAGAAATAGAAATTCAAGAACAAAAAATCATAGACAATAAAGAATTAACTATTTGGGAAGCATTAATTCCTGTAATTATTTTGATTAGTTTACTGTTTTATAATATAAAATTTGCAGATGGAGTTTTGTTTGGAGAATACTCTTACCAATATATTCTTTTAACAGGAGGTTTAATAGCAGTAATTGTAGGCTTGTTTAACAAAGTATCTATAAATGTAATACTTTTAGAAATTTGGGAAAATTGGAAAAGTGTTTTAGTTCCTATTGTTATTTTATTATTGGTTGGTGCGTTGGCAGGAACATGGCTTGTTAGCGGAATCATTCCAGCAATGGTATATTATGGATTACAAGTCTTAAATCCAACAATATTTTTACCAGCAACAGTCATTATTTGTGCAATCATATCTATTGCAACAGGAAGTTCATGGACAACGTCAGCAACTGTTGGAATTGCATTAATTGGTATTGGTTCTGCACTCGAAATTGATACAGGAATGATTGCTGGAGCAGTAATTTCTGGCGCTTATTTTGGAGATAAAATGTCTCCAATGAGCGATACTACCAATTTAGCACCAGCAATGGCAGGAACAGACCTGTTTACACACATTCGCTATATGTCATTAACAACAGTGCCAACAATAATAATAACGATAATTATTTTTAGTATTATAAGTTTTAATCTTGATATCACTGGTAAAACAGATATGACTAATTTATTGACAACTATTGAAAGTACATTTCATATTACACCTTGGTTGTTTTTAGTTCCCTTAGTTGTAATTGGCTTGATAATATTTAAAACAAAACCATTAATAGCGCTTAGTATTGGCATATTATTAGCAGGTGTTTTCGCAGTAATTTTTCAATCAGATGTATTAAATACATTGTCTGACTCTAATTTTAAATCTGTTTTTAATGCGATATTTACGGAGACTCAAATAACAACAACAAATGAAAAATTAACAGAATTGTTTAAAGCAAAAGGTGTTTTTGGGATGAAATGGACTGTGCTATTAATTTTAAGTGCCATGGTTTTTGGTGGTGTAATGGACGGTATTGGAGCATTGGCAAGAATAACCAAAGAACTATTAAAGGTAGTAACATCAACATTTGGTTTATTTACAAGTACTGTAGCAAGTTGTATAGGTTTAAATATTGTTGCATCTGACCAGTATTTAGCAATTGTAGTTCCTGGTAAAATGTTTAAACAAGCATTTGAGGATAGAGATTTAGCACCTGAAAACCTGAGTAGAACACTTGAAGATTCTGGAACAGTTACTTCGGTTTTAGTCCCTTGGAATACATGTGGAGCGTATCAATCGGAAGTATTATTAGGTGAAGCAGGATTAACAAGTTATATTCCTTATACGTTTTTTAATATTTTAAGTCCAATCATGACACTTGCTTATGCAATGTTTAATATTAAGATAAGACAATTGAAAGAAAAGACTGTTTAATGAGTTAATTTTGAAACTCTTTTGTTTCAAAATCAAAACATAATTCACCTGTATTGTTTAATTTTATTTTATCGGTTTAAGATATGGTTTCGTTTTAATACTTCGACTTCGCTCAGCACAAGTGAACTATATCGTTCGATAGTGTAAAGTCAAGTGACTCTATACGGTATTTTGTTTTCTTTTTAAGAGAAGTATTCTTTCCTTTCAATTGTTTTCGATACGGTTTTTCTCCTTCGGTCAAAAATCACTCGAACTGACGTTAGTGATTCATTATAGAATTCTTTCACCTTTAACCCTTTACCCTAAAACCTATTGATTCCGCACATTTCTCACCATCAATAGCAGCAGAAATAATTCCGCCAGCATATCCAGCGCCTTCGCCACAAGGATACAAGCCTTTAATTTGTGTATGTTCCAGCGTTTTTCTATCTCTAGGAATACGCACAGGAGATGAAGTTCGAGATTCTGGTGCGTGTACAACAGCATCGTTGGTCAAATAGCCTTGCATAGATTTTCCAAATTGTTTAAAACCTTCTTGTAAAGTTTGATGTATAAATTTTGGTAATAATTCGCCCAATTCTACCGATGTTGTTCCAGGCATATACGAAGTTTGAGGAATATTAGTAGAAATTTTTTGCTGCGTAAAATCTACCAAACGTTGCGCAGGAACACGTTGTGTTTCTCCGCCGAGTTTCCATGCGTTTTGCTCTATTTGTTTTTGAAATTCCATTCCAGCCAAAGGACCTTTATCTTTAAAAGGAGCAAAATCTTCTAACTTTAATTCCACTACAATTCCAGAATTTGAGGTTGGCTGATCTCTTTTTGAAGGCGACCAACCGTTGGTAACAACTTCGCCAGGACTTGTAGCGCAAGGAGCAATTACGCCACCAGGACACATACAAAACGAATAAACGCCTCTATTTTTTACTTGTTTTACAATACTATATGGCGCAGCAGGCAAATATTCACTTCGAGTTTCGCAGTGGTATTGAATTGAATCTATCAATTGTTGAGAATGTTCTACACGAACACCTAAAGCAAATGGTTTTGCTTCAATTTCGATACCTTTTCTATATAATAATTCAAAAATATCTCTCGCCGAATGTCCTGTTGCAAGAATAATTTTATCGGAGTTTATAATCGTACCATCTTGAGTTTCTACGCCTGTTACAGCATTGTTTTTAATTAGAATATCTGTAACACGTGTTTTAAAATGCACTTCGCCTCCATAATTAATAATGGTTTCTCGTATTGCTTCAATAATCTTAGGCAATTTATTTGTTCCTATATGAGGATGCGCATCTACGGCAATATCTTTTGGCGCTCCATGTGCAATCAACAAATTTAAAATTTTGGTAACATCGCCTCTTTTTTTAGAGCGAGTATATAGTTTTCCGTCTGAATACGTTCCTGCGCCGCCTTCGCCAAAACAGTAATTAGAATCTTCATCTACAATATGAAATTTGGTAATTGCTACTAAATCTCTACGTCTTTCCTTTACATTTTTTCCTCTTTCTAAAACAATTGGTTTCAAACCTTTTTCAATCAGTTTTAAAGCAGCAAACAATCCTGCTGGACCTGCGCCAATTACAAGCACTTCTTTTGCGTTGCTTACATCACTATAATATGGGATTTCAATAGGTTTTTCAGAAAATTCTTCTTGTAAGTAAACTTTTATTCGTAGGTTTATTTTGATGTTTCTTTGACGTGCATCAATCGATCTTTTTAAAATTTTGACATGTTTAATATCAGCAATATTCAACTGTTCTTTTTGCGCAACAAATTTCTTTAATTGCTCCATATTTTGAGCGATTTTTGGCGATACCTGAAGTTGAAACTCTTGTTGCATTTTTTTAGATGAAGAAATTCCAAACCAATCCAAACCTTACCGTAAAATCTCTATACGGATTTAATGGTGATGCATAATAATTTCTTCCAGAAAAGAAAGAAGTAATATTTTCGGCTTTTAAATACAATCGTGTTCTACGAACCTGTGCATTTACAAAGAAATCTACAAGAGGATAACCACCATATTCAGCAGTATTTTGCAAATTAAATTCTGACAATAACGGATTGTAAGCATTCATTTGATATTTGGTGAAATATTTAAATGTAAATCCTGTTTGAAGGTATAAAGGTTTGTTTTTAAACAGATAATTGCTGTAATACAGCGAGTTGCGAGTTATCAATTCTGGAATTTTAAAAAATGCCTCACCTTTTGCTACTTTTTGATACATTACTGTATTATCCAACGTAAATTTGCCAACAGTAAAAGATTTGTTTGCTTTTAATTTTAAGTAATTAAGTGATTCATTGGCTTGTTGAGGTTTTGAATCAACATCAAAATAGGTGTAATTATCAATTTGCGTAATACTTGCTGATGCTCCTAAATTCCATTTATCAGCAATAAATTCGAAAGATAGATTACGAATTTCTTCATTTTTGAAGTTATCATTTTGCCAGTTATAAGCAATATAATCACTCTGATAATGTAAAAAATTAAAGTTTGGCGACTTTGATACAATTGATATTTTTGCGGTTAGATTAAACAAACTATCTTTTTTATATGTTGCTGCAGCCATCAAACTATTTCCTTCTAGATCACCTGAAATGATAGAAGAAATATCGGCTTTCAAATTAAATTTTTTTACCGTTGCATTCCAATCTGCACCAACAGATATTGTTGAGCCTTTGAGTTGCGCGTCAACAGTCCCGCTTGTAAGGTTTACAATGCCATTAAAATAATGGTCAAATTGATGATAAGTTGCTTTCGCTCTCAGTTTTCCTAAAACGATTGGAGATTCCAACTCAAGATAGACCAAGTTATTCATTGTTCTTAACCCTTGATTGTCATTGATTTCATTTTGAAAAGCATCACCAATAAATGCTGTTGCTGTAGTTTGATTAAACCTATAATGCTTTGTTTTGTATGTATAATGATGACCAACTTTGAAGTTAGATGGTTTTCCTTTAATACTATCTTTTTCCTTAAAAACTTTAAAATCATGTTCTAAATGATACCTTTTTGCTATTAAGAAATTCTCTGCATTGGTATAGTTTACTTCCAATCTTCCACGATCTGTAAAATTTGGGTCATCTGCTTCAAAAGCAATAATAGATTCGGCTGTCAAGCCACCATTTTCTTTATTTAAAAAATCATGAGAAACAAAATGTCCTCGAGCATAATAACGATTATTTTTTGTGCGATAGTTAAATGTTGTTCTAAAATTTCCAAAACTTGCCAAAGTATTTCTATATTTTCCTAGCGAACGTAAACCTTTATAAGCAAATGAAAAGTTGAATTCTGGTGAAGTATTTATAGTCAATAATGCATCCAACACTTGACCTTGTTCTAATCCTGAACGATATGCCAATTCACTTGTTGGAGTTGCAACTTCGTAATAATCAATATCTTCTACCTCTTTGAAATTAAAGTATTTAGCACGTGCTCCCATTTTTGGAAAAAAAGAATCTCCCTCAAAATTATAGGCTAAATTTGTATAGGTTTGTCCAACATTATGAAAAGGCAGTAATTCAAAATCATCTTTTCGGATGTAATTGAATTTATAATCTTTGCGCATTGTCAGCGTTGTATCAATATAAGTTGTATCAAGATTGTATGAGATAATTTTATAATCGGTAAAATGAGTTTTTCCATCCAATTCTACTTCTATTTCACCTTTGTTAAAATCATTATTTGTAGAATCTCTTTGATATTGATCAAAACTTTTTCCAAGAGATTTACTTTTTAATAATCTTTCTTTTTGTGCAAAAGATGAAATAGTAAAAAGGATTAAGAAACAATTAATAATGATTTTTCTCATAATAAAATTTAATACTCTAAAATAGGTCTCGACTGCGCTCGACTAGACACAAATATTCTTTAAAATACGATAATGTCTTCTCGAGCGCAGTCGAGAGGTCATTAAATTTAATGCGACAAAGATAAATATTTAAACGAAACTAATATACCTAAATTGTTTCACGAAAATACTTACTTTGTAAACTCATTTATACCAAAGGAATGTTAAAATTAAAATACCAAGAAAAATTGCTCGAAGCAGGAACAGATGAGGCTGGAAGAGGATGTCTTTCTGGACCTGTAGTTGCTGCCGCAGTTATTCTTCCTGATGATTTTTCGCATCCTTTTCTCAATGATTCTAAACAGTTGACAGAGAAACAACGCCAAGGATTAAGACCTTTTATCGAAAAACACGCAATTGCTTGGGCTGTGGCTTTTGTTGATCAACGAAAAATTGATAAAATAAATATTTTGCAATCTTCTATTTTGGCAATGCATAGATCAATTAAAAAACTAAATATAGCACCAGAATTTATCATTGTTGATGGTAATAAATTCAAACCTTTTAAATACATTCCACATAAAACAATTATAAAAGGAGATGCTAAATTTATGAGTATCGCAGCAGCATCTGTCTTAGCCAAGACCTATCGTGATGAGTTTATGGAGAAGATTGGAGAAGAATTTCCTGCATACAATTGGAAACAGAATAAGGGCTATCCTACAAAACAGCATCGTGCTGCTATTCGCGAATACGGAATTACAAAACACCATCGAAAATCTTTTAGATTACTACCTGAACAATTGAAGTTAGATTTGTGAGGGTTTAATGCATAGTTTACCTGTATTGTAAATTTTATTTTATCGGTCTTGTGTAAAATTTCGTTGTGAAATTAGCGATTAACTTCATAAGTACAAAACCAACTTGAAAATCCGATAGGGTTTTCCTAAGTGAGTCAAAACTTAGCAATGAATTTTACACGGCTTGTGCTTTCGTTATTTTTAATCATATCGTTAGTCGGCACAATTAAAACTACATTTCTGAATCTGCCAATTTCTTTGTGTCTACATATTGCTGAAAGTTAGTAATTTTTCCTTCGTCATTAAGTGTCCATAGATGAGCAGCTTGTGCATTATAAGTCTTTCCAGTTGCTTTTACTTTGGCATCGTATCTTAAAGTAGCTAAGACTTTACTTTCATTCATTCCGTGAATTTCAACATCTTTAAGCCCAAAGTACTCGTGGTTAGCTCCAAGACGTGCAAATACGCCTTCTAAAATTGCATTTGGACTAATGTAAGGGTTTCCATCTGCTAGCGAATTACTTTCGGCTTCATTCCATTCGATTTCAGGATGCATTAGTCCCAATACAGTTGGCATATCTCCAGTTGAGAAAGCACCGTATAATGAATCAATAATTTTAATGTTTTGTTCAGTTGTCATAATTATATATTTAGTTGGTTATTAAATTTTAATATCTACATTGTCTAAATCTGCTTTCGTTATTTTTCGGTTTCTTTTTCAATCATTCCAATAGTTAACTCAACATTATTCAATATTTGAATTAGTTGCTCTTTAAGTCCAGTATTATTAAAAGACGCTAATGTGAACCCATTTTTTATTGCTCTATGTTTTTAAAGCAACTGCAACATCTTCTTCGGATAATTCTATTTCTATATTTGGATTAGCCCAAACTTTTATTGCATCTCCATAATCTATTATTTCGGCATATGGATTGTATAGATAAATAGCATAATCGTCATACATATGCTCTCTAACTGCAAATAATTCTTCATATGAAGCACTAATGTCAAGAAGTGAATTTCTAATACTTGCATTTTTAATTTTTGACACATTTCCGGAATTAATTAATTCTTTAAATGCAATATTTCTTGGATAATGGGCTTCCCAATAAAGTACATTTGTCCAGTGGAAATAATAGTCTGACAACTTATCTATTTTTGCTCCGTTGTAATAGTTCACCATTATTTCTGCTGAAGAGGCTTTACTTGTTCTTCTCTCAATTATGTTAGTTAATCCAACTTTATCATTTTGTAAGTCTTGAAGAATGTTTTCAAGAATTATTAGTTCTTGTTTTCTATTTATTTGTTTTTCGTTCCAATTATTAATTTGAAGTGCAATTAAAATTCCAATAACCACTAATACAATTTCTCCGATTGCATAAATCAGATATTTTCCGAACTTATTTTCAGTCAGAGTTTTTTGTCTAATTTTTCTAAAGAATTTTATCATTGTTTAATGGTTTGTGGTAATGAAGCACAACGGTTTAAGATATGGTTTCGTTTTAATGAACTATATCGTCCGATAGTGTAAAGTTAGTGATAAAAATTAATAAATTCAAGTGATTTTTTGAAGTATTTGTTTTTTTGAATAAAAAATACACTGCAAAATACTTACATTTGACATCCTTTAAAAACATAAACAATGATTAAAAGAAGTAGAGCTGTAATTTCAAAATTTATAATTCATAAAGTTGGAAATAAATTTAATAGCGCAACCAATATTTTTTCTGAAAAAGAAATGACTTTTGACAAAGAAAGTTACGATTTAATGCTTCCTTTTTTATTAAAACCATTTGCTAATGTTGCGGAAAGTTTCCGTTTTAAGCATCATGCAAATATTGATTTGAATGAAATTAACAATTACACTTCAGAGGTTTTTAAAAACGAATCATCATTTGTAGAGATTTCAAAGCATATAGTCAATCACTTGTACGAACAGTCTAATTCTGCGCAAATAAAAATTGGAGATGTAATTATTGCACTGTTTGAAGATGTGCAATACAAAGACACAATTACCAATGCTATCGGAATTTTTAAAATCGAAAATAAAATAGATTTTTTTCAAACATATATGGAAGAAGATGTGTTAGATGTGTTTGTGCAAAAAGGAATCAGCACCAAAAAACTAGACAAAGGTTGTTTGATAATAAATCATGGAGATGATGAAGGAAAAGTTGTGTTGAGTGTAGATAATAACAACTACGATGCACAATATTGGACAAAAAACTTCTTGAACATCAAGTTTGCAGATGATAGTAATCAACATACAAATAATTACTTAGAAATGTGTAAGGATTTTTCTGATGAAATTATCAAAGAAGATTTTGGAATTCAAGAGAAAAGTCAATTTTTAGCACAAACAGTTGATTTTTTCAAAGAAAACGACCATGTAAATATTCATGATTTTAAAAACGAAGTTTTTGAAGAAGACGATAAGAAAAAAGCCTTATTTGATGATTATAAAAACCATTTTGAAGAGTTAAATAATGTTGTAGTTCGTAATGATTTTGCTGTGTCTGATATTGTTTTGAAAAAACAAAAAGCAAAGATTAAAACCGAGATAAAATTGGATACTAATATTCAGATAAAATTAGATGTAGATGCTCCAGATGCATCAGCAGAATATCTTGAAAAAGGTTTTGATGACGATAAGAAAATGCACTATTACAAAGTATATTTTAATGAGGAAAGTTAGTTGATTTGTCATTTTGTGCCACGAACTAACTCCGTTAAATTTGTCATTCCTGCGAAGGCAGGAATCTATTCAATTCTAATAAGTTAATTTAAACTGAAATAGGTTTAGATTCCTGCCTTTGCAGGAATGACAGAAGTTATAAAAAATTAGGATGAAACAAACTCCGCTTCAAACAACACGCAAAAGTGTTTTTTAATCTTCTCTTTTACTCTTTCAATTGAGATTTTCTCCCCTAATTCTGCTTGCATAGATGTTATTGCTTTTCCACGAATTCCGCAAGGAATAATATGGTCAAAATAGCCTAAATCTGTATTTACATTTAACGCAAAACCATGCATTGTAATCCAACGAGAAGCACGAACGCCTAAAGCGCAAATTTTTCTCGCAAATGGCGTTCCGACATCGAGCCAAACACCAGTTTCACCTTTACTACGAGTACCTTTTAAACCATATTCTGCAATGGTAAGAATGATAGACTCTTCGAGTAAACGAAGATATTTATGAATATCAGTAAAGAAGTTTTCAAGGTCTAGAATTGGATAACCAACAATTTGTCCAGGACCATGATATGTGATATCTCCTCCACGATTTATCTTAAAAAAAGCAATTTTTTTTTCTTCGAGTTGCTGCTTGTTTAACAATAAATTTGACATATCCCCACTTTTCCCTAAGGTATAAACATGAGGATGTTCAACAAACAAAAAGTGATTTTTGGTTGGATTTTTTGTGCCATTTTTTCGATTGTCAAACTTTATTTTCACATTCTCTTGTAATAATTCAGTCTGATAATCCCAAGTTTTTTGATAGGCTTTGCTACCTAAATCTCGAAAAAGTACTTTCTGCATTATTCTAGTTTGATTTCAAAATCTAACATTTTAGGGTTTTTAGTCAAAGAATCCATCAAAACCTCTATAGTTACGGTTTTTTTATCATCACTTATTTGAGCACCTTTATAAGAAACTTCTTTAATATCACTTTCAAAATGATAGATGATTTTGTATAAGCTTCCTTCTAAAAACATACTTGCCTTTCCCATTGCCTCATCATAATCTGCTTGTTCATCTTCGGTGAATTTTTTTAAAGCAACACTACGCTTAAAAGTCTTGTTTTTAAACGAATAAGTGATATCTGCATTTGAAGGAATTTGTCCTTTATCACCTTTTTTATCTTGTAATGCTTGTACTTTTTCAATATTTTTTTGAACATCACGTAAGTCAAAAAGGTTATTAAAATCAGTGTTAATATCTATAATCATTTTACCTTCCGCTTCATCAACTTGCATGTGCATTTTAAATTCCCCTAAAGACTCAAAAGCCTTTTGTTCTTCTTTAGATAATTTTGAGATACTGTCTTTTTTTTCTAATAAAATATCTTTAAAATAGATAATAGTATCCGTAACTTCAGGTTTAGAGAGAGAATCTTTAGGCTTTATTCCTCCCATTGCAGACATCATTTCTCCCATATCTATTTTAAAGGAATAATTTCCTTTTCCGTTATCATCAACATATATTTCTTCAACAAACACACAACTTGATAAGGTAACTATTAAAATAAGGCTTAGAACTAGGTTTTTAATATTCATAATTTTTATTTTTCTGGATTATTAAGAATAATTAATGCTGCAATAACTCCAGGAATCCATCCTAAAAGGGTTAATAGAAAAACAATAATAATTGACCCACAACCTTTGTCAATGACAGCGATTGGTGGAAAAATAACGGCAAATAATACACGTAAGCAACTCATATTGGCATTTAATTTTTAAAGAATTTTAAAAATCACGATTCACTTATCTAAACGAATTAATCATTCTTATGTTACAAAGGTCTTAAAAATAGTCGGAATAAAAAACTTTCATTAATTATTGAAAATTCAGAAAGTTTTGTATATTTGTGCATGGAATTTAATGAAGCAAAAAATAAGTTTATTCAAAATTGGGGAATATTAGGCTCAAGTTGGGGAATTAATAGAACAATGGCACAGATTCATGCGTTGTTATTGATTTCTCCAAATGTTTTATCTACTGAAGATATTATGGACGAATTGAAAATTTCTCGTGGAAATGCCAATATGAATATTCGTGCTTTGATGGATTGGGGAATTGTAACCAAAGAATATAAAGTAGGAGAGCGAAGAGATTTTTTTAATGCAGATAAGGATATTTGGGCAGTCGCAAGATTGATAATTAAAGAGCGAAGTAAACGTGAAATAGAGCCAGTTTTAAAGGTCTTAAGCGAAGTTAAAAAAGCAGAAGGAAATACAGAAGAGATTGAGACTTTTAAAACGGTAGTTAGCGATTTAGAATCTTTCACATCTTCCTTAAATGGTGTTGTAGAGAAGTTTGTAAAGTCAGACGAACATTGGTTTTACAAGAATTTATTAAAAATGGTAAAGTAAAAAAATTTAAAAACTAACTTTCAATAATTACTGAAAGTTTAATAAGGCTTAATTATGAAACGAGCATGTTAAAAGTTCTATCATCTAAGAGAATGATTAATGGCGAACAGCATGTGACTATTGAAAAACAATAAATATAAACACATGAAAACAAAAACATTTATGACAGGAAATTGGGAAGACTTAATCATTTCAACGTTTGAAGTTGATTCAAAAATTCTTGAAAAATATTTACCAAACGGTACAGAATTAGATTTATATCAAGGTAAGGCATTGATAAGTATGGTTGCTTTTACATTTTCTAAAGTGAAATTTTTTGGCGTCAAAGTACCATTTCACCAATTATTTGGAGAGATTAATTATCGGTTTTATGTAAAATCAATAATTGAAGGAACAAGAGGAGTTGTTTTTATAAAAGAATATGCTCCAAAACCAATAATTGCTGTAATTGCAAACGGGGTTTATAACGAGCCTTTTTTTTATAAGAATATAGGAAGAGAAAAAGAAACAATAGGAGAGAAGCTGTCAATGCAATATTCTTTTCCGAATGGAAAAGTGACAGTAGTTTCACAAAAAGAGACAAGAGGATTAAAAGAAAACACTTTAGAACATTTTATTGTTGATAGATATACTGCTTTTGTGAAAAGTAGAAATACAAAGACTTATCAATATCAAATCAATCATAAACCTTGGAGGCTATACAAGTCTTCAAATATTAAAATTGATAAAAACAGTTTGTCTTTATTGCCATCAGAATTTAAAAACGGAAAACTAATTGCTTCTTATTTTGTTGATGGTTCAGAAATATCAGTTGAAAAAGGGATTTTACAGCAAGAAAAAAATAATAACTTCGTTCTAACATAGAAAATAGTATTTTTGTAATATGTCAATAGAAGTAAAAAATATCACCAAAAATTACGGAACGCAAAAAGCGTTAGATAACATTAGTTTTTCTATCAAAAAAGGAGAAATTGTAGGTTTTTTAGGACCAAATGGGGCAGGAAAATCTACAACAATGAAAATTTTAAACGGATTTATAAAAACATCCGAAGGAAAGGTTTTTGTAAACGGAATTAACCTTGCCGAAAACCCAATAGAAGCACAGAAAAAGATTGGTTATTTGGCAGAACACAATCCTTTATATCTTGATATGTATGTGCGAGAATATTTGAATTTTTGCGCATCAATTCATAAAGTTAGCAAAGAAAAAATAGAGGAGATTATTGCTAAAGTCAACTTAACTCCTGAAGTTCATAAAAAAATAAAACAACTATCAAAAGGGTATCGTCAACGTGTTGGTTTGGCATCGGCAATGTTGCACAATCCTGATGTATTGATTTTAGATGAGCCAACAACAGGTTTAGATCCAAATCAATTGGCAGAAATCCGAACGTTAATCAAAGATTTTGGAGCAGATAAAACAGTGCTTTTTTCAACGCATATTTTACAAGAAGCTGAAGCGATTTGCGATCGAGTAATCATTATCAATAAAGGTATTATTGTTGCTGATTTGCAGAAAGAAGAACTGAAAAACAAAGATTTAGAAAATCTTTTTAGAGAGTTGACTAATTAAATATCAATTTGCCTTGATAATGTTCAGTTACATCAACAATTGCAGGTTGATTATAGGCAATAACATCACCTAAAGAATAAATATCACCTTCAATTTTCGTTTGCGGATTTACTAGCATATCATTTGTGCTTTTATGAATGATAGTTACATTGGTTGCAACCAGATTTCTTCCTTCAAATCTTGAATCTCCCGCATGAAAACCAATATTTAAGTTAGTTGTTTGACCATCAATATAAAAATTGGAAATTCCGTTTGAAACAACGCTTAACCCTGTATTATTTACAGATATATAAAAATCTCCAACGTTTAGAAAATCAGATTGAAAATCATCAGCAACTAAGTTTAAAGAAGGAAAGGTTAAAACGCCATCTGAACGAACAGCCAATTCTGATGAATTTCTTATTCTAGTAATGTTTGGCGAAGTTATAATCACTTTGGTTAAACTATAATCTCTGACAAAATTACATGTATTGTTATTTGTCGCAATAACCTCATTATTAACAACTTGAATATCAATATCATTCATCAAATTTTTTCCAGTTTCTACAATTACTTTTTGAGTTGTACCTTCTTTTATGATTAATTCAATACGTTCGTTAATCAATATTTTATCAAAACTATCAACAGTAAATTCTTGCTGAATGCTATTTCCTGCAGTTTGAAAACAGTTTCCTGCATCTTCGGAATCACATCCAAAGAAAAGAATAATAATTGTAAAATATTTTATATAATTCTTCATAATTTCTTGTAAAAATAGTTAAAATCTATATCCAAAACCAAATTCTAAACCTTCGGCTCTAAATAAGTTTATTTTTAATGTTAAATCGGCGTATAAATGCTCGTTAAATCGTTTTCTAAAACCAAAGTGTTCGTAAATTCCACTTACATATTTATAAGGATCATATACGTGATATCCAACTTGAGTAAGCATAGAAAATTTTTCCATATTCAATTCATACCCAATGAAAATTCCAACTTTTTTCCAATCTGCAGTATTATTTTCACCGTTTATTGAGTTTTCATGTTTGATGTATTCTTTCATAAAAGTAGCCAAGAAAACATCTGTTCCAGCAGAAATAGTTGATTTAGAATTCAATTTTTTATCAATAAATAAGGAAACAGTATAAAAAGGAAATAAACCACTTCCATTAATTTTAGATTCGTTTACTCCAAGGCGTAAAACCGCATTGTACTTTATAGGATATTTATCTTCGGATGTTTCTAAAGTTCGCTCAGGAGCCATTATTTCATCATCAAAATTATAATGAACTCCAGCAGTCAGTGCCAATGTATTGATGCCTAAATTAGGTGCGTTAAAACTTGCATTTGAATAATGAATTAATGCGAAACCTGCATTTACACCCAATTTATCAAGTACATATTCTCGTTGATAATTGAATTTTAAATAGACAGAAGCCAAGAATTTTGAACCAATTGCCCAGTTTTTGTTATTTGTTACTTTATCAAACGGATTTGTTGCATAGCCCAACCCAAAAGCAGTTGTTAGTTTGAGTTGGTTTTTTGCATTTCTATTATTCAAATAAAAATTATAATGTGCATATCCAGAATAAACTTTACCTAAAATTTCGGTATTAAAATCGTGGTAAGTTGCTGAAAATCCGAAATCAGGAAAATTATAAGTATTTTCAAATTGAGAATTTCCAATATTTTTTTTATTCCAACTGATAATAAATCCTGAAGGATGACCTTGAATAATGGGTTTTAACTCTGGCGAATGCTCTAATACATTTCCATAAAAGTAATCAAATTCGATGGTTGCATTATTTGTAGGTTCTTGCGCATCAATAAATAAAAAACTGAATAAAAAAATAATACAAACTTTATTCAACACGTCAGTTCGAGTGAAATTCTGATAAGAATTTTGTATCGAGAACTTCTTTATCAAAATAAAATTACTATTCTCGATACAATTTTTACTCATTTCATTCTCAAAAATCACTCGAATTGACGTAAATTTATTTAAAATACAGCGTATTATGTGAATTAGCTTTCTCATAATCTAATTCCAATTCCAAATTCTACTGTTTCGGCATTTGCAGCATGTGCCTTTAGACTTACCGCAGCAAACCATTTGTTATCTTTAAAATAACGTTTTAAACCAAAGCGCTCATAATAGCGAGCTTCATACGGAAACGGATAGTGCAGATAATATCCAACTTGTGTAATGATAGATGTTTTTCCGATAAATAATTCATGACCAACAAATAAACTTACACGTGAAATATCAGTAGTATCAACTACATCATTTGGGAAATTGATGTTAGAATATTCAATAAAATCTTTTAAAAACGGAGAAATAAATATATCAACTCCAAACTGAATTGCCGATTTTCTACTCAAGCGTTTGTCAACATATCCAGAGATTACATAAAAAGGATGTAAACCACTTCCTATAATTTCAGATTCGTTGATTCCGCCTCTTAAAACGATATTATATTTAATTGATTCTGTGTATTTTTCGTCAAGAGATTTTTCGTGAAAAACAACTTCTTTTTCACTCAAATTATAGTTCAACCCAACAGTTGTGCCCCAAGTATTTAAGCCTGTGTTTGGAGATTTAACATTAGAGTTTGATGCATGTATAAAGGTCAAACCAGCATTTAAGCCAATATTTTTAATCAGGTTTTCTCGTTGATAGTAGAGTTTGAAATAAGTACTTGAATTTAAGTACGTTCCAAAAGAAATATTCTTATTATTTGTTTCCTTGTCATACGGATTTGTGTTATAAGCCAAGCCAATTCCGCCTCTAAGGATTAATTGATTTTTATTTTTTCGATTGAGTAAATAGAAATTATAGTGACCGTAAATTGCGTAGAGTTTACCTACAATTTCATTTTTATAATCTTGATATGAAAAAGAAATCCCAATATCAGGATAATTAAAATCTTGCTGCCAAGTCTCTTCTCCATCCGTTTTTTTATTCCAACTCAATATAAATCCTTCAGGATGACCTGTAATAACATGTGCAATGCTTGGTTGATGTTTTAGGATGTTTCCGTAAAAATACTCTGCTTGAATATAAGAAGTGTTTTCTTTTTCTTGCGAAAATGAATTAATAAAAACAAGTAAAAAAAGGAAAAGGGTTGCTTTTTTCATAAGTGCAAAAATAAACATTAATTCAACCTAAAACTAAATCCATCATTCTGCAACGTACTCAACAATTCATTACTGATATTTACTTTATGAGTTCTACTTGGTAAATTCAGTTTAATTTTTTCTAGACTATCAGAAACTATAAATGATAAAGGTTTTGAGCCTTTATAAGTATCGATAAGTGTCATTATTTTTTTTAATTTATGTGAATTTACTTCGTCAATAGTAAGTGTTATTGTTATTTTTTTGGTTTTAAAATGAATAGCAATAATACTTGCTACTACTAAGTAGGCGAGTGTACGATGTACAAATTGAACTCCGCTTTTACCTTCAAAAAAATTTTTATAGGTTGGTGTTTGTTCTATAAATACGGTTTCGTGTATGAGCTGATTATCGCTCATTAATGGCCAATAATTGTGTATAAAACCAGCGTCTAAACCTGCTACAAATGCTCCGTAAATTATTTGTATAATTAATACTACTAATGCTATTCGTATAAAATTACGTAGCGGAATGTTTACTTGTTTTCTGGTTGGAAAAATAAGGTCTAACAATACCCAAAATGTATATGCAAAGGTAATAAATGCGGTGGTTAAATGTGCTGCTAATCGGTAATGACTTACGTCTGGTTTGTGTATTAAACCACTTTTTACCATGTACCAACCTAATGCGCCTTGAAAACCGCCTAATAATAATAAAAGTATCGACTTTTTAAAGGTTGGTTTGCTTAATTGTTTGGTTATTAAAAAATAAATAAACGGTATAAAAAATACTAACCCAATTATTCTACCAATAAAACGGTGCAACCATTCCCAAAAGTAAATGTCTTTAAAATCTTGTAAGGTAAAATGATTGTTTATTTTTTTGTATTCTGGGTATTGTTTGTACAACTCAAAGGCATCGTTCCATTGTTGCTCACCAATTGGTGGTATTGTGCCTTTTATTAACTTGTAATTAGAAATAGATAATCCTGAATGTGTTAAGCGTGTAATGCCACCAATAACTACCATTGCAAATATTAAAAGTGCACCTGTTATAAGCCAAATTTGTATTTTTTTGTTGTCTTTCATTGTTTAATATGCTTTTGCAAAGATAAAAAAGAGATGCTATTACATAGTTGTATTTAAAAAAAATTAAAATTAAAATACAATATTTAGGGAAATTAAAAAAATTGACACTAAAAACTCGTCAATAATTTCAATATAACTTAATGTATATCATTTGTATTAATTTGATGGTGATTGATTGTAATGAAGATAGAATACTTATAAATCAAATATTGAAGGTTTTTTTACAAAAGATTACACTATTTTTTAATATCATTTATAAAACAACAGAATACATTACTATCTTTGCATTAAAAATAAAACTATATATATGTCAGTATCTTTTTCTGAATTAGGAATACAAGCATCACTTCAACAAAGTTTAAAAGCTTTACATATTACAATTCCTACCGAAATTCAGGAAAAAGCAATACCAGAAATACTAAACACTACTAATGATGTAGTGGGAGTTGCGCAAACCGGTACAGGTAAAACCGTAGCTTTTGGAATGCCAATAATACAATTAGTAGATGTAGATAATACAGGCATACAGGCAATTATATTAGCACCAACACGAGAGTTAGGGCAACAAATATTTAACAATTTAATTAGTTATACTACAACTTTACAAGAAGTAAAAATAGTAAGTATTTGTGGAGGAACGCCTATAAAACCACAAATAGAACGTTTGACGCAAACTACACATATAGTAGTTGCAACACCAGGCCGCTTCGTCGATTTGACACCAAGCGGAGTTATAAACCTAAAAGAAACTCGCTGTTTAGTATTAGATTAGGCTGAAGACATGGTAAGAAACTTAAATGAAGGATTCGCCCA
>JAKITY010000033.1 GCA_021647835.1 Flavobacteriaceae bacterium
AATTTTAGTTTCTCTAAAGGGTCTCCCAATTTACTAAGTTTGCTTAATCGAATATCTTGGTCAAAAAATCCGTAATCCCTATGTCTTTTAAATCGCTTCATAATACTTTAAATATACTCAATATCAGCGAAATATAAACGTGTTTTGAAGATTGTTAGTTTTTAGAGATGCCCTATAATTTAATTATTGATTGTGATGAATCATATTTCTCTAAACTTTTATACTTACAAATATTATATTTGAAGTTTTTCTTTCGGCTTGTATATGAGTAGTGATGGTTAATGTATTACTTTTTCTATAATCATAAAGGTGTAAACAAAGTAGAATCCTTCGGGTTTGTATTCTCTTGGTAAGTACTTACTATTTTATTGTGCTATTTTTTTTTGATAGTTTCTTTCGCGTTTTACTTCATGATTATATTTTCTAATATTTTAATCATTCTTTTTGTGAAACCAATAACTGTCTAATACTTGCTAAGTGAGAGAATAAAACAATTGGAACAATTACTGTAGGAAGCCATACAAATGGAAAATAAGTTACACCGACATTTGGTTGGTCGAATGCAAATTTTTGAATCGGAGTTTGGGCACTCAATATGGCGATAGACAATATATTTACTAGTAATGCTAAAGTAATAAAATTCCAAATCAAGAGGAATTTTTTGTTCAATATTTCTTTAACGAACACCAAGTAATAAATTATTGGGGCTGTAAGTCCTGAAATAATATCATAATTATAACCATCAAAAGTCATAAGACCAGGAATTAACCCTTCTAGAAAGACATAATAGAGAACAATTTCTACAGGGATTCGAATGGTATGCAACAATGTCAACCATTTTAAATTTAGATTGTCTATAAAGTTTCTACTTTTCTTATTTAAAAGTAATAAAAGGACAAATATTACGCCTGGTGCAAGTAAGAAAATAAACCTTGGTGGAAAAGTATCTACTTTTTGATAGAATCCCAATAAACCAAGAACAGCTACAATGGTCGCCCATATTAAAATACCATAAAGTACCTTTTTGCTTTTTGAAGCTTTGAAAAAGAGCCAAAGCGTAATAATGGTTGTTAAAATGAATCCAAAGGATGTAATCATTGAAATCTCTGCCATTTTGTATATGTTTTTGAACACAGCAAAGTTCAGGATTAAAAAACTGATGGCACTTGACAAAAGGCAAGAAATTAAATTACGAGATGTTTTGCCGTATTCTACTAAGTGTGCTATCAGTAATACCTAAGTAGGAAGCTATATACTTTAACGGTGAGTTTTTTAATATTTCGGGTTTAGAAACCAATAGGTTTTGATAGCGTTCTTCGGCAGTTTGGTTAATCATTGCGTACACTCTTTTTTTTGATGCGATAAACTCTTTGACCAAAATAGCCCGTCCAAAATCCCTAAATGTTGGTTTGTTATGAAAAAGCGTATTTAATTCTTCGTAAGAAATCCTGTACCCTGTACAATCTGTTATGGTTTGAATATTTGTTTCTGAATGAACTCGATTGAAAAATGAGGTTACCTCAAAAACAATATTATTTTCTGTGAAAAAATCTGTAGTTATTTGATTTCCGTTTAAATCATACAGATAGGTTCTCATTAATCCTTTATAGAGGTAGAAATAATCGTTGCTTATTTGATTTTCTTTCAAAAAATAATCTCCTTTTTTAAATTCTTTTAAGCGAAAAGAACTAGCAATCTCCTCGACATCAATTTTATTTAATGGGATGGATTTTTGAATAAATTTTGTTAATGGACTATTCTTCATTTAGGTGTGTGCTTCTCCTATTGGCTACAACGTTTAAGATATGGTTCTGTATTTAATAATACTATATTATATGAAAGCGAAGGTAGCATTTTTATTTGATAAAATCAAGTGTTACTATATACAGAATTATATTTTATCTTGTATGATCAATTCAAAAATTCTTTTTATATCTTTGAATTCCAAAAATCAATTTTATAACAAATGAAATTATTAGAAAATAAAACAGCAATTATTACAGGCGCAACTCGTGGAATAGGTAAAGGCATTGCAGAAGTTTTTGCACAACAAGGTGCAAATATTGCATTTACATACAGTTCGTCAGTAGATGCTGCAAATGCATTAGAAAAAGAATTAACGTCTTATGGCGTAAAAGTCAAAGGTTATCAATCAAATGCCGCAGATTTTGATGCAGCACAAGAATTGGCAGCTGAAGTTTTAAAAGAATTTGGATCTATTGATATATTGGTAAACAACGCAGGAATTACTAAAGATAATTTGTTGATGCGCATCTCTGAAGATGATTTTGATAAAGTGATTGAAATCAATTTAAAATCGGTTTTTAATTTAACCAAAGCAGTTATTAGACCAATGATGAAACAGCGCAAAGGCTCAATTATCAATATGAGTTCTGTTGTTGGATTGAAAGGAAATGCAGGTCAATCAAATTACGCAGCTTCTAAAGCAGGAATTATTGGTTTTTCTAAGTCTATAGCCTTAGAATTAGGCTCAAGAAATATTAGAAGTAATGTGATTGCTCCAGGGTTTATCGAAACAGAAATGACAGCAAAACTTGATGAAGAAACCGTAAAAGGATGGCGAAATGCAATTCCGTTAAAAAGAGGTGGAACTCCAGAAGATATTGCCAATGCATGTGTATTTTTAGCCTCAGATATGAGTGCTTATATAACAGGGCAAACATTGAGTGTAGATGGAGGAATGCTTACTTAAAAAAAAGGCAAAGGCTCAGAGGAATAAGGTGCAAAGAGGATGATAACAGAAAACCTATCATATATTATTGGAGCAGCAATCGTAGCATTATTGATTGCTGTTTTTCATTATTTTTATAAATCAAAAAACAAGGAGAAAAGTATTGTTTTACTAACTTTTTTGCGCTTTATAACTCTTTTTGCACTATTTTTATTATTAATAAATCCAAAGGTTGAAAGAGATATTGTTAAGATAATTAAACCAAATTTGATAGTTGCAGTTGATAATTCTTCTTCAATAAAACATTTAAATCAACAAGAGAATGTTTTAAAATTGATAAAAGATTTGAAATCAAACAAGGCTTTAAATAATAAGTTTGAATTAGATTTTTTTTCTTTTTCTGATGATGTGCAACTCTTAGATTCGTTGAGTTTCGAAATCTCTCAAACTAATATATCTAAGCCTTTCAGGCAGTTCAATGAATTGTATAAAGGCAAAATATCTCCAATTATTTTAATTACTGACGGAAACCAGACTTTCGGTGCTGATTATGAATACACAAAAATAAATCAACCAGTCTTTCCAATTGTAGTTGGTGATACAACGAAGTATGCTGATTTGAAAATAGCGCAACAGAATGTAAATCGCTACGCATATCTAAAAAATAAATTTCCTGTTGAAGTGTTTTTAAATTATGATGGTGAAAAATCTGTAAATGCAACATTTTCTATTTTTAAAGGAAAACAAAGAGTGTATTCTAAAAACATTTCTTTTTCAAAGGATAATAATTCTCGAAATCTATCATTTTATTTGCCTACAACTCAAGGTGGTACGCATTATTACACTTCACAAATTAGTTATCTTGATAATGAAAAAAATAAAATAAACAACACCAAAAACTTTGTTGTAGAAGTGATTGATGAACAATCAAAAATATTAATTTTAACTTCTTTTTTGCATCCAGATATTGGTGCGTTAAAAAAATCTATCGAAAGTAATAAACAACGAAAAGTAACCATTAAAAGTGTTGGAGATAAGTTCCAATTAAAAGAATATCAACTAGTTATGTTGTATCAGCCAACAAATGATTTTACTTCTGTTTTTTTAGAATTGGAAAAAGAAAAGATTAATTCGTTTATCATTACAGGTTCAAAAACCGATTGGAATTTTTTAAATAATGCGCAACATAACTTTTCTAAAAAGACCATCAATCAAACAGAAAACTACTTACCAGTTTTCAATCAAAGTTTCGCTACTTTTATTACTGATGACATTGGCTTCAATAATTTTTCTCCTCTAATTGATAAGTTTGGAGAAGTGAAGTTTAATATTCCTTTTGAGAGTTTGTTATTTCAACAAGTTGGAAATTTTGTAACAGAAAAACCTTTATTAGCAACTTACGAAAGTGATAGTAGAAGAGGAGCAATACTGTTTGGGGAGAATAGTTGGCGATGGCGAATGACTTCGAAATTAGACAGTAAATCGTTTACCGATTATAATAACTATATCAATAAAATCATTCAATACTTGTCATCTAATAAAAAATCAAAACGTTTGACAATTGACTATAAATCAATTTATTATGCGAATGAGAACGTACGTGTTACGGCAAACTATTTAGATAAAAATTATATGTTTGATTCAGGCGCAACGCTTTGGTTAACAGTAAATAATAGAGAAACGAATGAAAATAAACGCCTTCCGTTTTCGAGTTCTAGAAATAGTTATTTGGTGTCACTTTCTGGCTTATCGGAAGGAAATTATGATTTTAATGTATCCGTAGAAAATCAAAATGTACGTGAAAAGGGTAGTTTTAAAATTTTGAAGTTTGATGTAGAACAGCAATTTACCAATGCAAATGCTGAAAAACTAAAATCAATCAGCCAAAAGACAGAAGGTATAATTTACTTTGAAAATACTGTAACAAAATTGACTTCAGACTTACTAATAGATAAACGATTTGTTTCTATTCATAAAGTAGAAAAGAAATTAAATTCATTGATAGATTGGAAGTGGTTATTATCAGTAATTATACTATCTTTGAGCATTGAATGGTTTATTAGAAAATACAAAGGATTAATTTAATCGCAGGGCGATACACAAAAACAAATAAGACTTCGAGTACTCTGCATCGAGGTATCACAAATTTAAAAATAAAATAAAATGGCACAACAACCACAATTACAATTACCAAAAGGATTAATAGGAATCGTCGTCTTGGCGGTTATAGCGATGATGTTTTTTTCCAAAACATTTGTTACAGTAGATAGAGGAGAAGCGGGAGTTTTATGGAAACGTTTTGATGGAGGAGTTGTTACAAACACACCACCTTTAGGTGAAGGGTTTCATATCGTTGCTCCTTGGAATAAAGTGGATATTTATAATATTCGTCAACAAAACATGTTTATTAAAGATATGGAAGTATTGTCTTCTAACGGATTGGAAATAAAATTAGATGTTTCTATTTTATACCAGCCTAAAGTTGATGAACTTGGATTCTTACACAAAACTAAAGGAGAAAATTATTTAGATGTAGTGATTATTCCCGAAATACGTTCAGCAGGACGTAGCATAGTAGGTCGTTATACTCCTGAGCAATTATATTCTAGTAAACGAGATGTAATTCAACAAGAAATTTTTGCAGAAGTATCTCGAAAAGCGAAAACACAACATGTTCAAATTAATGATGTTTTGGTACGTGATGTAACATTGCCACCAACAATTAAGAACGCAATTGAACGTAAATTAAGACAAGAACAAGAATCTCTTGAATATGAGTTTAGGTTAGTTACTGCTGCAAAAGAGGCAGAAAAACAAATTATTGAGGCAAAGGGTAAAGCCGAAGCAAACCGTATTTTGAGTGCGTCATTGACTGATAAAATATTAAGAGACAAAGGTATTGAAGCAACATTAAAATTAGCAGAATCACCAAACTCTAAAGTAGTTATTGTTGGAGGTAAAGATGGAATGCCATTGATTTTAGGGAATAACTAAGGTTAGACTATTAGATTGTTGTACAGTTAGACTGTTGGATAAAAGGAATGAAAAAAATCCAATTACAAATTTGTAATTGGATTTTTTTTAGTTTTGAATACTGAATACTGAATACTGAATACTGAATACTGAATACTGAATACTTGCTTACTCTTTTCGTTTAGTACTTCCTTTTTTGATTGCCTTATGACTTTCATAACATTCTAAAACTGCTTCAATTACTTGTATGTCACTCGCTTTTCTGATAAAATAGTCTGAATAATTACATTCGTCAAGCAGTTCATCTAATTCGCCTCTACTCAACTCAAGATACTCAAGCATTATCTCACGATTTACTTTTTTATCAAGCATATCACGAATCTCATTGTCTTTTCTAAGTTGTTTTAATCTGCGTAATTGTTTCGGTTTCTTTCCAAATAAATTATACACAAAATCGATAGGATGGAATATTGCATCTATAGGTGAATTATATACTCTTTGTCTTGGTCGTCCTACTTCATAAGTTTGTGGCAAACCATTAATATGAATACGTGTATATTTATCTTTAGGGACATTTCTAGCATCAATTTCTAATACACCAACCAATTTAATTGATTTTACCCTAACTTCTGCAATTTCTTCTGCTCTTTCATAAAGAGAAATTTCGAGCTCATTCCCTTTTAGTAAATCATTGGTGATTTTTATTTTTACAGATTGAAAACCAAGGTGAGAAAAGAATATAGTGTCATTTACTCGTGTAGGAATCACAAACGAACCGTTATTATTACTAATAGTTCCTCTGATTAAATTCATATTATAAACATGTGCACCTTTTAATGGTTTTTTATCGAAACCATTAACAAGAACTCCTTTTAAATCTATTATTGGGCGATTAACTATTTCAGTAGAATCTGTTGAATTTTCCTGTGAAAATCCAATAAACCCTATAACTAAAATAGTTATAAAAAATATTTTTTTAAACATATGCAAGTATATGAATAATTACTTTACGAAAAGTTAAAGTATTGTGAAACTCTAAAATAAAAAATCTGCTGAATTCATCAACAGATTTTTTTGAGTGCGCGTAACTGGAGTCGAACCAGCACGTTCTTGCGAACACAAACCCCTCAAGCTTGCGCGTCTACCAATTCCGCCATACGCGCTTTAGAAACCTAGTATAAACTAAAAAAGTCAAGTAAATACTTAACTTTTTTGTGACTTGGCTGGGGCTCGAACCCAGGACCACCTCCTTAAAAGGGAGGTGCTCTACCAACTGAGCTACCAAGTCCTTTTTCTATTAGCGAATGCAAATATACTACCTAATATTTAGAACACAAACCAAATTTTATAAATTTTTATTCGATATTTGTATTTTATAATATACTATAGCATGAAAATAGTTTTAGTTGGATATATGGCAAGCGGAAAATCATCAGTTGGAAAAATTCTAGCAGAAAAATTAAGGGTTGATTTTATTGATTTGGACGCATATATAGAATTAAAAGAAGAACTTTCTATTCCTGATATTTTTGTTGAAAAAGGTGAAATCTATTTTCGATTGAAAGAAACGGAATATCTCAAGGAGTTATTAAACTTGACAGATAATTTTGTGCTTTCTGTTGGTGGAGGAACGCCTTGTTATGCTAATAATATTAAGTTAATTACAGAGAAATCACAATTATTTTACTTGAGAGCGTCTATAAATACTCTTTATAACCGATTAAAAAGACAGCGCAAATCACGTCCTATGATAGCAAATCTAAAGTTAGAGGATTTGAAAGAGTTTATAGCAAAACACTTATTTGAACGGGTTGTATATTACGAACAGGCAGAATTTACAATAAATACTGATGAGAAAATCATTAATGAAATCGTAGAAGAAATAAAAGAATTAATCTAAATACGCAATTGCCTTTTTTCCTTTAAACTCAACGGTGATATTGTTTTCAATAGTTGTAGATAATGAAACACCCTTAAAATCCGCCTTTACAGGATATTTTTTGTGATTTCTATTCACTAAAACAGCCGTTTTAAATTGTTTCAATGGAACTTCGAGGAAGTGTTTAATTGCATAGATTAATGTTGTTCCTGAATTTAAAACATCATCAACCAATACTAATGATTTATTTTCATATTCTTTTGAGTCTATTGAAACAGATATTTGTTCTAAAGTATTTTGTTTGTTAATTGTCACTTCGCATAAAACAACATTAATAGAAGAAATATCTAAAAGTATATTTTTTAATTTTTTAGCGAAAATAAATCCATTATCTGCAATTCCAGCAAGGATAATATCCTTTTCGTTACTGTTTACCTCTAATATTTGATATGCAATTCTTCTAATTTTATGATTTATCTGTTCATTAGTAAGTATTATTGTATTTTTCATATTATGACTCTTCATTATATTCATCAATATCTCTTCTGTCTTTTTTTGTAGGCCTTCCCATTCCTTTTTTACGATAATAGTCTTTAGAATAGTTCAATAAATCTTGTCGTTCAAACTCTTCTTTTGGAGTAATGTCTTTTCTGTATAAATCTACTAATTTAGCGCCAATACGATTTTTTGGGACATCTAAAACTACAATTTGATAGTTTATTTGGTTTCTTCTAACGTTAATTTGTTCACCATTAAATACTTCTTTTGAAGGTTTTGCGATAACGCTATTTACTCGTACTTGTCCTTTCTTACAGGCCTCAGTTGCTATACTTCTTGTTTTGAAGTAACGTATGCACCACAAATATTTATCAATTCTCATACAAAAAGTTAAATTTTCACGTTTGTCTTTTAACAAAGATATGAAAATTGTATCTTGCGCACTTAAATTAAATATAAAAATGAAAATAAAAAATATAGGTTTAGTTTTTGTTATTGCTCTTGCAATTTTTTCGTGTGGAGATGATAATCAATTTACACCATTTGATCATGCTGCGCAGGCATTGATTGATGATGATTCGCTCGTTAATTATTTAGAAACACATTATTACAATGCAACGCTAGATAGTATTAAAAAAGTAGATAGCGGGCAAACGCCTTTTTCTGCTATAGTACAAACGGAAACAGTTGTTGAAAATGATATTACATATAAATTATATTATATAGTTACTGAAGAAGGAGTTGGATATCAGCCAACAAAAATAGATAATGTTTTGCCAACTTATAAAGGAGAATTATTAGATGGAACTATTTTTGACCAACGTGAAACGATTACAATTAATAACCCTTGGTTAAATTTACTTGGTACAATTAAAGGTTGGCAATATGGAATGCCAGTCTTTAAAGGAGGCAATAACTTGTCAATGCCTGGAGAACCTTTAGAATTTGAAAATTTTGGTGAAGGATTTCTTTTTATACCTTCTGGTTTGGCTTATGGCTATGACTTTAGAAGTTCCTTACAGAGCGAACCATTAGTATTTAAAATTGAATTGCACTATTCAATGGCTGCAGATCATGATGAAGATGGTGTTGTTTCTAATGACGAAGACATAGATAATGACGGAGATGTTACAAACGATGATACAGATGAAGATTTAATACCAAACTATGTTGATACTGATGATGATGGTGATGGAGTTCTTACAGAAGACGAAGTTGTAAATGGTGATACAGATAGTGATGGAACACTAGATTATTTAGACACTGATGATGATGGAGATGGAGTACTTACAAAAGATGAAGATACTAACAATAATGGTGATCCAACAGATGATGATGATGATGATGATGGAATACCAAACTATTTAGATGCAGATAGTTAATCAATTAAATTTAAACAAAAAAGAGTCGCAATTTGCGACTCTTTTTTGTTTGAATTATATCTTATAGTTTTAAAGACATGCTAACCACAAACTGATTTGGTCTTGTATCCAATCGATTAACATTTACTCCTGTAAAGTTTGCTAAATTCTCTGACAAGCCTTTTTCATATCTTACATCAATACCAAACTTCCCAAATTCTACTGCTGCACCAATATTTACACCAATTGTAAAATCATTCTTTACATCATTTAAATTTACACCATCTAAATCGGTATTTAAAATGTACTGGAATGCTGGACCTGCAAAAATGCTTAATGGTTTGATAATTTTGTAACCAACTAAAACTGGCATATCTAACTTTGACATATCAAAATCAGCGCCATTATAATCACTTTTTGTTTTTGTGTAGATTAATTCTGGGCGTACATAAAAAGAATTTCCTTTAGATTGATAGAAAGCACCAATATGGTAACCAATCTTTGTATCAGGATTCGTAACGTTTGTTACAGTTTGGCTTATGATTTCTGTTAAATCGCCATTTGAATTAAAATTGAGTCCTCCTTTAACTCCAAATTGCGCATGACCTGTAAAATAAGCACCACAAATAATTGTTAATGCTAAAAATAATTTTCTCATAATTATAAAATTTAAGATTTACAATTACTTAACGAAAATCATGCCAACTTATTTTCTTGCGATTACTTTTTGAGTAGCTTTAACAACATCGTCAGCGCTTAACCCGTACTTTTTCATCAATTGTTCAGGAGTCCCAGATTCACCAAAACTGTCATTTACAGCAACAAATTCTTGAGGTGTAGGATTGTTTAATGATAATGTACGAGCAACACTTTCTCCAAGACCACCGAATTTATTATGTTCTTCACAAGTAACAATACAACCCGTTTTTGCTACAGATTTTAATATTGTTTCTTCATCCAAAGGTTTTATAGTATGAATATTGATAACTTCTGCAGAAATGCCAAGTTTTTCTAATTCTTCAGATGCTTGCAATGCTTCCCAAACTAAATGTCCAGTTGCGACAATAGTTACATCTGTTCCTTCAGTAAGTTGTATTGCTTTACCAATCACAAATTCTTCATTTTCAGGCATAAAAACAGGCACTTTTGGTCTTCCAAAACGCAAATAAACAGGACCTTCATAGTCAGCAATTGCAATAGTTGCTGCTTTGGTTTGGTTATAATCACAAGGATTGATAACAGTCATTCCTGGAAGCATTTTCATCAAACCAATATCTTCTAAAATTTGATGTGTTGCACCATCTTCACCAAGCGTTAAACCTGCGTGTGAAGCACAAATTTTTACATTTTTACCAGAATAAGCAACTGATTGACGAATTTGATCATACACTCTTCCTGTAGAAAAATTGGCAAAAGTTCCTGTAAATGGAATTTTACCACCAATAGTTAATCCAGCAGCAATACCAATCATATTTGCTTCAGCAATCCCTATTTGAAAAAAACGCTCTGGATTTTCATCAATAAATGGTTGCATTTTTAAGGAACCAATTAAGTCAGCACAAAGCGCAACTACATTAGGATTTGTACGTCCTAAATGTGTTAAGCCGTCTCCAAAACCTGAACGTGTATCTTTTTTTTCTGTGAAAGTGTATTTTTTCATGTAATTGTTGTGTTGTTTTAGCAAAAATAATGGTTTGACTTAAAATAAAATTAAAATTTTGACAATTCTGTATATAACTTATGAACAGGTAATCCCATAACGTTAAAAAAACTTCCTTCAATTTTTTCAACGCCAATATAACCAATCCAATCTTGAATTCCGTAGCCTCCAGCCTTGTCATACGGATGAAAATTATCAATATAAAAATTTATTTCTTCATCAGATAACTCTTTGAAGTAAACATCAGTAATATCATTGATGATTTTTATTTCTGATGTGGTTTTTATACAGATTGATGTTATTACTTGATGTTTCTTTCCTGATAATCTCTTGAATACCTTAAAAGCATCATTTTTATCTTTTGGCTTCCCAATTGCTTTATCATTCAACCAAACAATAGTATCTGAAGTAATTAAAATATCATTCTCTTTTAAATTTTTGAATGGTGATGCTTTTAATTCAGCCAAAAAATCAGTGATTTCACTTCCTTTTAATCTCTTCGGATAAATTTCTTCTATTTCTCTCAATTCGATAGTGAAATCAAGATCTAAATCTTTCAGAAATTGTTGTCTTCTTGGAGATTTTGAGGCAAGAATAAGATTGTATTTTTTTAATTTATTCGAAAGCATGTTTTAAATATTTTGAGATGATTGGTATAGATATAACTCCAAGTAAAATGATGATTTTCAATAACTTACTTAAGAAAGAGTAATTTTTTTTTGTTTTTGAAAACCATAGTTTATATATGAAATAGAGTAGAGGTAAAAAGAGTAGGATAAAAATGTAAATAAATGCAAAGGATTCAATCTTTAAAAGATTAAATATTATAAATATAAAAAAGAGAATGACTAAAAAACTTATTGTTATAGCAAGGTTTTTTGTCAACTTCCTTCCAAAAACGATGGGAAATGTCTTTAATCCTTCGTTATAATCTCCATCAATGTCTTCAATATCTTTAATGATTTCTCTTATAAAACTTAATAGAAATGCACACACTGCATAGCCTATTATTACAAGTTCTACTTTTTGATATAGGTTCCATTGTACTAAACTCATTCTTACCGGAACATCAAAAATTAAAAAAATTAAAATGCTAAAAGAAAGCAATAATGAAACAACTACATTTCCTATTAAAACTTTTCCCTTTAAGAGTTTAGAATACAAATATAAAATCAAGGTAATACCAATAAAATAAAGACTGTAAATGGGTTTATCAATTTTTGTTGACATATAAATTCCAACTAAATTTCCTATAATTATAAATAATAAATAAATTTTTTTTGCAGAAATAATTGAGATTTTAGTATCAATAATTACTTTCTTCGGTTTGTTGATTAAATCAACTTTTAAATCAATAATATCATTGATAATATATCCTGATGCAGTAATACAAACCGTTGTAAAAACTAATAAATAGAAAAGTGAATTTGAAAGTGTTGTTTGTAAACTAAAATCGGTTAGAAAATAGAATTTAATTAAAAACTGCATTAGCGCAATAAGAAGTAAGTTTTTCCATCGGATTAAGTTGAAAAACGCGACAATTTTCATCAAAAATCTTTTTTAATTCTTGCCAAATCACGCTTGTTATCACGATCTTTCATTGTTTCACGCTTATCATAAAGTTTTTTTCCTCGGCATAAAGAAATTTCTAATTTTGCCCAACCTTTATCTGTCATAAAAAGTTTTAGCGGAATAATTGTCAAACCAACATTCTGCAGTTCTTTTTCCAATTTTTTAAGCTCGCGTTTGTTTAAAAGTAATTTACGTGCGCTTTTTGGCTTGTGGTTGTAGTGGCTACCGTGTGAATATTCTTCAATAAACATATTGATAATAAAGAGTTCTCCTGCTTCGTTAAACTCACAAAAACTCTCTGTAATTCGTGCTTTACTTTGCCTAATACTTTTAATTTCTGTACCGCTCAATTTGATTCCAGCAACATAAGTGTCAAGGATTTCGTATTCGAAACGTGCTTTTTTATTCTTTATATTTATTTTTTGTTGCATTGTTGCAAATGTAATCTGTTAGAAATTTTTTAGTAATTTTTTCTGTAAAAATTTAAAGATTTACTGGTTTTCCTAGATAAACTAACTTCCAACCTTTTTTTATGCCCTTTAAATCTTTGTCATATGAAGATATAATTTTCAATTCATTTTGAATATTTTTCAAAAATAAAGGTATAATATCTTTCTCCTCATTAGTCAATTCAATTAAATTCTTATAATGATTTATATCGTTGAGTTCTATTTCATGAAATAATGGATATATATCAACAGTTTGTTGTAAAGATTCAAAATCATGAATATGCGAGAACAAACTTTTTTGTGGGTTGTTGCTTGAATTATTCAATTCCTCTTTTGTAATGACTCTAAAAGCACCGTTTTCACCAAACTGTTTTTGAAATTTATTGATAGCATATTTATTAATATCAGAATTTCCTGTTAATGCCATTAAATAGCCAACACCACTAAGTTCAATATTATCAATTAAAGAATCAGAGTATATATTTGTTTTTATAGCCTCAAGACCTATTTTTTTTGATTCATCAATATTGGCTTGATTACTATCAATCAGTACTACATGTCTATTGTTTTTTTGTAAATAATCTGCAATTAGCCTTGGAACTGTTGATGCACCAACGATTAATATTCCATCGGATTTCTTTAAGAATACGCCAACAATTCGTGCAAATAATCTTGCGGTTGTAGCATTTAATAGCACAGTTCCTAAAACGACCATAAAGACTAAAGGTGTTATAAATTCTGCGCCTTCAACACCCTTTTGAGTTAATTTTAAACCAAACAATGAAGCAATTCCCGCAGCAACAATTCCTCTTGGACCAACCCAACTAATAAAGATTTTTTCATTTAGTTTTAACGAAGAGTTTATTGTGCTTAAAAACACTCCTAAAGGTCTGATTACAAATACAATAATTGCAAATAAAAGCAATGTTTTCCAGTTGTATATTAAATATAGTTCTTCCATATTCATATTGGCAGAAAGAAGAATAAATAATATTGAAATCAGTAATAAACTGAGAGATTCTTTGAAATAAAGCAGTTCCTTTAAGAACGGAGAACTTTTATTGCCAATAATCATTCCCATAACTACAACAGCAAGTAAACCAGATTCATGCGCAAAACTATCAGAAAGTACAAAGACTCCGAGAACGAATGCCAACGCAACAACATTTAATAAATAATATGGAATCCACTTGTTTGCCATCGCATAACTAAGTATATGTGCAAATGTAAATCCAAAGGAAGCGCCAAAGAAAATAATTTTACCAAATTCTATAAATGCAGTTTTAGTAAAATCTTCAGAACCACCAACACTTATAAATTCAAAAACAAGTACTGCAACCAAAGCACCTATTGGGTCGATGAGAATTCCTTCCCATTTTAAAATAGCAGAAACATCTTTTTTCAAAGGAATATTTCTTAAAATAGGCGTAATTACTGTTGGTCCTGTAACAATAATTAATGCTGAAAATAAGAAAGAAATTTCCCAACTTAAATTAAAAATATAGTGTGTTGAAACTGCTGCGCCAATAAAAGTAACCATTGACCCTAAAGTTATTAGTTTGGTTATTGATGGTGCAACATTTTTAATTTCACTGAGTTTGAGCGTCAATCCTCCTTCAAAAAGAATAATACTAATGGCAAGAGAGACAAAATAAAAGAGACTTTTTCCAGCAAATAAACCTTCTTTTCCATTCCAAACTGGTTCAATCCATTTAGTTCCGTCTTCTGATAAAAATTCTGAAGCGATTGGACCAACTAATAAACCTATAAGTATTAGTGGCAAAATTGCTGGAATCTTGAATCTCCAAGCAACCCATTGCGCTAAAATACCTAAAATAATAATTCCTGCTAACTCTAACATCAATACTGTTTTTTATTGTACTAAAAGTACTTAATTAATAAGATTCTACAACGCTTTCATCCAAATTTCTCGCAGTTGTATTTGTTTATCAGTAGCATTTGTATCTAATTCAAATAGATACTTTTCTACATCATATTTTATTCCGATTTTTTGATAGTATTCTAATAGAGGTAAATCGGTTGCTTTTTTAATATATAAATCCATAAACTCTGCAATTTCAGGATAGGTAAAGGCAACAAAATCATCAAAAAAAGTAGCATCGTTAAATGCTTTATTTGGTCCATATTCTTTTGCCAATTCATTGATAACATCAATCAGTCCTCTTTTTCCGTTTGATAGTTTTAATAGTTTTATATCTAGCATTCCTGCAACTAAAGCACCTTTCATGTATATATTTGGAAACTGTTTTGAACCCTCTTTAGTGTATGAGTTTAAAGCCATATCTAACAAACTATAATCAACATCAAAGTAGTTTTTAGAAATATAACTTTTTCGCCTCAATGTGTTTAAGTACTCGTCTAAAGACTTTTCTTTAGAGCGCATTAACATCATATGCGAAGCCCATTCTGTAATTCCTTCATACAACCACAAATGACGCGAAGCCACAGGCTCTATAAAATTAAACTCCTTAATAATTTCACTATGAATATTTAACGGAGTAACAATATGAAAAAACTCATGAGCGGCGATATCTTTAAAGCCTTGTTCCATTTGATTCCATGGCTTTTCATCTAAAGTATATTCTGAACTATAAGAGTGTTCCCATGCACCTTTTGGATTCAAAGTATTTGTTTCCAAGTGCAGTAAAAAGGTATATCTATCAACAGGTAAGCCTCCTAAAAATTTACTTGCTGATTTTAGCATATTTTCTATGCTACTCAAAACTTGTGATGATTTTACCAATCCGTTTTCTGAATATGTAAAAACATCAATAATAGTTCCTTCAATATTGGTAGATGCTTTGGTTAAATTTCCTAACAAAATAGGCGAATCTACCGCATGGTCGTAAGAATTGGCTGTATAAGAACCATCGTCATTGAGTTTTAGCGCAGTACCAGCAATCCATTCCTTCGGATACTCAATTTTTATATTCATTTCTCTAGATTGCATTCCTTTAAAATACCCAAAAACTGCCTGACCATTTATCAGCGAATGGTTGTCTTCTATTGAAGTTCCTGCCATAGGATATATTGGATATTCATCAACAAAATTATCATACGTTTCTGCAATTTCATATAATATTGTACGTACTTTTTCAGGTTGTAACAACTTAAATTGATTGGTGGAAATATGTATCGATTTAAGTAATTTCCCTTTTTTATCTAAAGCAATAAATGAACGCACAAAACGACCAATATTCATAATTTGATACGTTCCCGGTGCTGTTGAAGCAAATTGAAAAATATTATTTTCTGATGATAATTTTGGCACGGTTACTCGCACTTTATAAGTGTCCTTAGATCTATCATTAAGATTAATGTGAAATTTTACTGCATTACTTTTTACAATTTTCGCAGTTGTACTTTTATTATTTTTTACTGATGATTTTTCTGTTGTAACTTTAGTGTTTCCACACGAAAAAAACAGTACCATAAAAAGAATAGAAAGGGTTGTCTTAAAAAAATTCATTTACTTGTATAGATTAAAATGTAAGATTTTTCAAAAGTAATTCAAAATAGATAGTAAATCGGTATTATTCATTATTTTTGCTGAAATAAATATAATATTATATGAAAAAAATTATCTTTTTTTTAATTTTTATAATACTATTTGCCTGTAAAAGCAATGACGAAAAGTTAACATTTATTGTTGTGCAAGTAAATGATGTATATGAAATAGGTGCAATGCAAAACGGAAAAGTAGGTGGTTTAGCAAGAGTTGCAACTATTTATAATCAATTTAAAAAAGAAAACCCAAACACATTGCTTGTACATGGAGGAGATTTTTTAAGCCCATCACTTATTGGAACTTTAAAAGATGAAAACGGACAACGTTTTGCAGGAAGACAAATGATAGAAGTAATGAATGCAGTGGAATTTGATTTGGTGGCTTTTGGAAATCACGAATTTGATTTTAAATATAAAGACTTCCAAAAAAGATTAAACGAATCTACTTTTCAATGGATTGCCACAAATGTACAATTGGTTTTAAATGATACTATAACGCCTTTTTTTGTAGAAAAAAACAACCTAAAAACAAGTATTCCAAGAACGGTAACCTTTAACTTTAAAGATACAGATGGAACGGAACTTAAAGTTGGTTTTTTTAGTGCAACAATACTTCCTAACCCAAAAGAGTATGTTGATGATGGCGATTTATTTCAAGATGCAATTAATGCGCAAAAAGCCTTAGAAACATCCGTAGATATAACACTTGGCTTAACACATCTTGCTTTAAGACAAGACAAATTGATTGCAAAATCATTGCCAAATGTTCCCTTGTTTTTTGGAGGACACGAACATACTAACATGTTAGTTCCTGTTGGAAATGCATTGATTTCAAAAGCAGATGCAAATGCAAAAACAGTGTATGTACATACAATTACATTTGATAAAAAAACAAAGAAGACAACCGTTACATCTGAACTAATTTCTCTTGATGAAACAGTTTCTGAAGATAAAAAAATAGCAAAAATAGTACAACGTTGGAATGTATTATTAGATGAAAAATTAAAAGAAATTGTAAAAGACCCTTACGAAGTTATTTACACGACAGCCATTCCTTTAAACGGACTCGACAAGCCAACAAGAAGCACTCAAACCAATTTAGGAAGCATTATTGCAACGGCAATGGCACAAGCGTTTGGCGATGCTAAAATAGACGCTGCATTTGTAAACGGAGGTTCTATTAGAATTGATGATGAATTGCACGAGACTATAAATGGTGTCGATATTTTTAGAGTATTGCCTTTTGGCGGAGGCATTAATAAAATTGATATAACAGGAGACTTACTAGAGCGAACACTACAATACGGTCGTTTGCGTACAGGAACTGGCGCTTATTTGCAACATCATAATATTAACTATGATGATGTAACTAAAAAGTGGAAAATAGGAGGAAAGTTAATCAATAAAAATAAAATATATACAGTTGTTGTAACAGATTATTTACTATTAGGTAGAGATATTCCGTTCTTAAAAACAGGTGCTAAAGGACTTGTAAAAGTATATGAAAATAAGCCAGAAGATTTGGCTTCAGATGTGCGAAAAGTAGTTATTCAGTATTTGAAAAGGTTGGAAGTTGCTTCTGAAAATTAGTTGAGAGTTTGGAGTGAAAACCCTGTGAAATCTGTGTCTATTTAACCCTGTCTGCCGTCAGGCAGGTCTGTGAAACTCGGTGTTATAACAACCCAAAACAACCTTATTTAAAATAATTCTAAATAAAGTTTGCTAGATTGAAAACAAGTAATATATTTGCCAAATATTATTTTTAATCAATCTAAATAAGAATTAGTGAGCGTCCGTAAACTTATATTAACACTACTACTACTATTCGCAATTCATAACATCCTTTTTTCACAAAATAAAACCATAAAAGGAACGGTAAAACAAATAGATAGTACAAGTGTTCTTTCAGGGATTTCAGTATATTTAGAAAAAACAAGTTTAGGAACAGTAACTAGAGGAAACGGAAGTTATAGTATTGATAATGTTCCTATTGGAGACTATACATTGGTAGTTTCAAGTATTGGATACATCAGTATTAAAAAGCAGCTTGTAATCAAAGAAAATTCAGATTCTACACACGATTTCATACTAAAAGAAACCATTGCTAATCTACCAGAAGTAACGATAATTGGCGGACGTGCAGGAATAAAAAATATTCCAGGATCGGTACATTATATTTCTCCAAAAGAACTTGAAAAATTTGGTTATACAGATATCAATCGGACATTAAATAGTATTCCTGGTGTAAATATACAAGAAGAAGATGGTTTTGGGCTTTTTCCAAGTATAGGATTACGAGGAACTGGCGTTGAGCGAAACACAAAAATAACCGTAATGGAAGACGGCATATTGATGGCTCCTGCGCCTTATACCGCACCAGCAGCATACTATTTTCCAACAATGGGAAGAATGCAAGGCGTTGAAATTATCAAAGGAAGTAGCCAAATACAATATGGACCTTATACTACAGGTGGCGCAATCAACCTTATTTCTACTCAAATTCCCACTGAATTTTCTGGAAAAATAAGTTTGTCTGGAGGAAGTTTTGGAACTAAAAACCTACACGCAGTAATAGGAAACGCACATAAAAACTTTTCTTATATGGTGGAAACTTTTCAATTTAGTTCTGATGGTT
>JAKITY010000034.1 GCA_021647835.1 Flavobacteriaceae bacterium
TTGAGGCAATGCAAGAACGCACAGTTACCATTGCAGGACATCATCATATATTAGCAAAACCTTTCTTTGTGTTAGCCACTCAAAACCCGATAGAACAAGAAGGTACTTATCCACTTCCAGAGGCGCAATTAGACCGTTTCATGTTTTCTATTTATTTAGATTATCCAACTTTTGAAGAAGAAGTAGAAGTCGTAAAAAGCACAACTTCAGATAAAGAAGTAAAGATAAATTCTCTTTTCTCTGCTGATGAAATTATTAAATACCAAAAATTAATTCGCCGTATTCCTGTTGCAGATAATGTTGTAGAATATGCTGTGAATTTAGTTTCTAAAACGCGTCCAAATACGTCAAATGCTCCAGAAATTGTAAATAACTACATAGATTGGGGCGCAGGACCAAGAGCATCCCAAAACTTGATTATTGGTGCAAAAGTG
This sequence comes from Flavobacteriaceae bacterium, assembly GCA_021647835.1. Classification (GTDB taxonomy): domain Bacteria; phylum Bacteroidota; class Bacteroidia; order Flavobacteriales; family Flavobacteriaceae; genus Urechidicola. Next base: position 435 of record JAKITY010000034.1, read on the forward strand.
AATGCAGCAATCAATGGTAAATTTTCTCCAGATATTGAAGATGTAAAAGCAGTAGCATATCCAATATTAAGACACAGAATTGTAAAAAATTATAAAGCTGAAGCAGAAGGGATATCTGAAGAAGATATTATTAAAACACTATTATAATTCTTCTTTTTCGAAGAAACTAAACATATTTCCACCATATTTTTTAGAGTAGTTAAAGTGCTCATTATCAGATAAATTTGTTTGTTTTGAATGCTCAATGATAAGCATTCCATTGTCATTTAATAACTCTTTATCAAAAACTAATTCAATCATTTTTTCAAACTTTTCTTTCTCAAAATCATAAGGAGGATCTGCAAAGATAATAGTTGCTTTTAATGGTGATTTTTCTAAAAATTTATACACATCACTTTTGATAGTATCAATAGGAAAATCGAGTTCTTTAGCAGTTGTTGCAATAAACTTCACACAGCCATAATGTGCATCTACGGCAGTTATTTTTTCACAACCTCTTGAAGCAAATTCAAAACTGATATTTCCCGTTCCTGCAAATAAATCAATCACAGAAAGCGTGTCGAAATAATAATAATTATTAAGGATATTGAATAAGGCTTCCTTTGCCATATCTGTTGTTGGTCTTACCGGTAAGTTATTTGGTGCAGACAAGCGTCTTCCCTTATGTTTTCCAGATATTATACGCATTATTTAGTGTTGATTTAGAAGCGTGAAATGCGAATGTTTTGATAGTTTCAAATCATCAGAAAGTAAATAACTTGGCTGAAAGAAGTTTACATTTTTTATATATTTATACGTAATTTCGTATAATTCAGACTCTTTTTCTATATCGCCTAAAAAAATTAATTGAAATACCTCAGGATTTAAACGCAATTGCTCTGCAGCAAACAGAATATAATAAATGAAATCTTCTTTAGTTTTAAAATTAAATGTGTTGAAAAATTCCATTTTTTTGTTTTTCAAAATTACAATTTGAAAAATATTTGTTTCAATATTTACAAAAAAATATGTTTTACCATTCGTAATTGTTTCTTTTAATAGTGTTTCAACCAAAACAGTAGAAGAATGCTTGTATTCAAAACTTCCAAACTTGTCAAACAAGAAATTATTTAGATGATCAAACGGAATATAGACATTTGTCATTTCTGCACTTTCAATAGTATCATAACTAATAAAATCATTTTTTAATACCTTGAGATTGTATTGCAAATATTCGCTTAAATTATCTTCGTTAAAAAAAGGAGAAGGAATAAATGTTGAGAGATTATTACTATGCGTTACGCTTATTGAAGTAAAATCATTTTGAAGTAATTCATTAATTTTAAACTCATTAGTAATAAAATTTAATTGTTTTTGTGGCGTATTATTCTCGTTATCAAACAAACAATCTTGCACAACAAATTTTTCTTCTGAATCCTTATTGAGGATGCAAAAAGAAAATCCATCCGACCGAAGTTGAATGGATATGTGTGTATCTTTAAGATTAGTTTCTATGATTTCTATTTTTTATTATCACCTTTATCATACGATGGAGGCCAGTTTCCGCTGTCGCTCACTTCTTTTAGAGAACCAACTCTTACGTGATCTCCTTTTATTTGATCGTTTTCAATTGCTTCTTTTTCTTGACGCAATAAATCAGCATCCATACCATGTAATACAACATCTTTAGAAACTTTCACTTCATATACAGGAGCCATATAACCATGTGTTTTTTGAACTTTACCTAAAGTCATTACAAAATTAGCGTCAGTTCCAGGCACTTTCATTAAGTTTTTATATTCTCTTCCTGTAAATACTGCTCTAACATCAGAATAACCAACAGTATCAATTACTCTATATTCAACTTCTTCAGTAAGTCCTCCTCCTCTTTGTTCTGTCTTTAACTCGTTTCTTGATTCCGTAATAGCAAATTTTGCTGTGTCTATAAATTGTATTAAACTATTACCATTTTTTGCATACGTCCCTGTAACCTTCTTATGAGCTGCTTGCGCATCACGTACAACTTTCAAACTTTTTATGACCTTACTATAGCGTTCTGTTTTTTCTTGATTAAATTTTATAGGCTTCATTATATTTTGATAAGTAATATATGATAGCCATATTATTGCTGCCCATAAAAGAAGTGAAATAATTGGTTGTACTTTTTTTGGAATGAATTTTAAAATTGCTTTTGCAATAAAATAGCAAGCAATAATTCCAACAATAAAGATTACAAGAATTTTTAACATTTGATAGTTTTTATAAATTGATTATACGCAAATTTACATTTTTTTTTCAAGGGTAAAAATTTTTTTGCAAAAATCAAGTCGTATATTTGACTTTTTATAACAAAATATGATAAAAACGGCTCAAAATTTCTATAATGAACTATTAGATTCCTTCCCATTTAAACCTACTGAAGCACAAAATCTACTTTTAATTCAATTATCTGATTTTATTTTTGATAAAAACCCTTTAGGATTATTTTTATTAAGAGGATATGCAGGAACTGGAAAAACAACAACAATAAGTACAGTTGTAAAGAGTTTATGGAAGACTGGAAAAAAATCAGTCATGCTTGCGCCAACAGGAAGAGCAGCAAAAGTTATTTCCAATTATGCTGAAAGACCTGCATATACAATTCATAAAAAAATATATCATCCAAGAAAAGCAACAAATGGAGGCATAAATTTTGTAAAGCAAACAAATAAACACACCAATACTATTTTTATTGTTGATGAAGCCTCAATGATATCAGATCTTACAAGTAATTCTAAGCTATTTGAGAATGGTTCTTTATTAGATGATTTGATTTCGTATGTATATTCTGGTACTGGTTGTAAATTGGTATTTATAGGAGATACAGCTCAATTACCTCCTATAAAATTAGATATAAGCCCTGCGCTTGATGCAAATAAATTGTCATTAAATTATAATAAGGATGTAACGGAGTTAGAATTAGATGAAGTAATGCGCCAACATTCAGATTCAGGAATTTTATCAAATGCAACAGAATTACGACAACTTCTTTCAGGAACTGTTTTCGACTCTTTTAAATTCCAACTTGGTTTTCCAGATATAGTTCGTCTTGAAGATGGCTATGATATTGAAGACGCTATTACAACAGCTTATGATAATGATGAAGGTGTTGAAGATACAGCCTTTATTGTTCGTTCAAATAAGCGTGCAAATCAATACAATCAGCAAATAAGAAGTAAAATAAGAGGTCAAGAAAACGAAATTTCAACAGGCGATTATGTGATGGTTGTAAAGAATAATTATTTTTGGCTGAGTGATTCTTCTGATGCAGGTTTTATTGCAAACGGAGATATTTGTGAGGTTATGGAAATCAGAAAAGTAAAAGAATTGTATGGTTTTCGTTTTGCCGAAGTAAAAGTGCGAATGATAGATTATAAAAATCAGAGACCTTTTAATACTGTTATTTTGCTAGACACATTGACTTCAGTTACGCCATCTCTTTCTTATGAGGACTCAAATAGGCTGTATCAAGAAGTGGCAAAAGATTTTGAAGACGAAAAATCGAACTACAAAAGACTGTTATCAATTAAAAAAAATAAATACTTTAACGCACTTCAAGTCAAATTTTCTTATGCTATGACTTGCCACAAGTCGCAAGGAGGTCAATGGAAAACAGTTTTTATAGAGCAACCATATTTACCAGAAGGTCCAAATAAAGAATATTTGCGTTGGCTTTATACTGCGATTACTCGTGCACAAGAAAAATTATATTTAATAGGTTTTGGTTCTTCTTCTTTTAAAGATTGATTAGCAAATAAGCCTTAATTATTTTCTTTTTTTGTTGAAAACACCGTTTATTTGTAAAAATGCACCATTTATTTACAAAAACATGTAGTTTGTTTGTAAAAAATGTTATATTGCACTCGCTATTATAAAAAAGAAATGAAAAAGTTTATTGGAAACCTTATTTTAAAGCTTGGCGGTTGGACAGAAGATTACCCTCAGAATATTAATGTAGATAAATGCATTATGATTTCAGCACCGCACACTTCATTTAAAGATTATATCTATACTGTCGCTTCATTTTGGAAGAGAGAAGAAGAGGTAAAGATTTTATTTAAAAACAATCAAGTAATATCTTTATCAAATTGTTTCTTTAGAAAAATTTTTGGTATTCGTTTTGATGATATTACCAAAGAAGGAATCGATTATTCAGTTGAGTTAATAAATAAGGCAGAAGAGTTGATACTTATAGTTCCAACAGAATGTTGTTATAAGAAAGTTGATAAATGGAATACGGAGTTTTATGATATTGCTTCTGAGGCAAATGTACCTGTTGCATTAGGATATTTAGATTACTCAGATAGAACACTTGGAGTTGGACACATGTTTTCTGTAAATGGCGATAAAAAGAAAGATTTGAAGAAAATTCAAAATTTTTACAAAAATTTTACGGCTAAAATTCCAGAAAATTATAATACTACAATTTGTTAGCACGCTTTTTGATATATTTTCTATAAATTTATAGAATGGAAAAATATCTCATACTTTTTTTAGTATTCACTTCTTCAAATTTATTTGCGCAAGAAATTACCCAGAAATTTAATTTTCCCAATCAATTATCTGAAAATTCAGGTTTGATATATTTTGATGGAAAAATAATTGCACATAACGATTCAGGTGGAAAGTCAATTTTGTACGAGGTAGATGCATTGACAGGAAAAATTGTTAGAGAAGTTGCTATAACAAACGCTATAAATATAGATTGGGAAGACATTGCTCAAGACAAAGAGTATATTTATATAAGTGATTCAGGTAATAATCTTGGAAATAGAACAAACCTCAAAATATATAAAGTTTCAAAGAAAGATTTCTTGAATTCTAGTAATATAACTGCTCAAATCATCAATTATAATTATAGTGATCAAGAGGATTTTAGATATTCTTCAAAAAGTAATTTTGATGCCGAAGCACTTATAGTTTACTATGATAAACTTCTTATTTTTAGTAAAAATAAAGGAGATAATAAAACAAATGTTTATAGCCTTCCTAAAACTATTGGAACACATATTGCAGAAAAAATAAATACAATTGATGTTGGCGGACAGATTACGGGAGCATCCTATAACCATAAAGCAAATAGTATTGTTTTGTGTGGTTACTCTTTATTATTAAGTCCTTTTATAATATTTTTAGATGATTTTGATATAAAAAGTAAATCATTTATAAAAATAGATTTGTCAGAATATATAGGAGCGATGAGTCAAGTAGAAGGAGTTTCTTATGGTGTAAATGATGAGATTTTAATTTCAAGAGAGCGATTTAGAAAAAAAATAGCAGGTTTTTCTATTGATATTCCCTCAGGAGTATTTGTGCTTAATAAAGAAGAGTGGAATATTTCACCAAAAGTTATCAGTAATTACATTAATGATTTTTCAATAGCTTCACCTTCAGAAAAATTCAAGCAAGATGTATTAAAAATCACCAATGCCCTTGGAGAAACTATATTTAGTAGAAAAGATACTATAAAATCGAGTGATATTGATAGTTTGAAAAAAGGAGTTTATTATGCTAGAATTAAACTCAATAATCAAATTATAATTAATCAAAGGCTAATTAAAAAGTAGTTAAATATTATTTTAACAATTCATTACTTGTCAATTATAAACGAAAACTTACTTTTGTCTCCTGAATTTGAAAAAAGTAATGAATCACATAGATACAGATCTTCCAAGAGCAACTAAAAAACCAAAAGAATTAAAAATTCATAACGATACTCGAATAGATGATTACTATTGGTTAAATGAACGAAAAAATCCTGAAGTCATAGATTATTTGAATGCCGAAAACGCATATTTTGAGCAAATGACTGCGCATACCAAAAAGTTTCAAGAAGACTTATTTGAAGAGATGAAAGGACGTATCAAAGAAGATGATGAGTCGGTTCCTTATAAGAGAAACGGATATTTTTATATCACACGATTTAAAAAGGGAGATCAATATCCAATTTATGCACGTAAAAAGGAAACTTTAAAAGCAGATGAAGAAATCCTCTTTAATGTCAATGAGTTAGCAAAAAGGTATAATTACTATCAATTAAAGGGATTATCAATAAGCCCAAATAATAAATTGGCGGCTTTTGGTGTAGATACATTGAGTAGAAGACAATATACACTACAGTTTAAAAATTTAGAAACCAATGAGATTTATCCTGATAAAATAGAAAATACAGCAGGAACTGCAACTTGGGCAAATGATAATAAAACAGTTTTTTATGCCAAACAAGACAAAAAAACACTACGTAGCTATAAGATTTTTAAACATGTTTTAGGAACTGATTCGTCAGAAGATATTGAAGTTTTCGAAGAAAAAGATGACACTTTCGGAACATTTGTATATAAAACCAAATCTCAAAAGTATATTATAATAGGTTCTTTCAGTACGCTTTCTTCCGAGTATCAAATTTTAACTACTGATGATATTTCAGGTAAATTTAAGATGTTTCAAAAACGAGAACGAGATTTAGAATATAGTATTGCTCATTATAATGGTGATTTTTATATTCTTACCAACAAAGACAAAGCAACTAATTTTAAACTGATGAAATCATCAGAAAACAAAACTTCAAAAGAATATTGGAAAGATGTAATTCCGCATAGAAAAGATGTTTTATTAGAAGATATATCAATTTTTAAAAACTATTTAGTACTTGAAGAACGCTCAAATGGATTGAATAAAATTAGAATCATGCGTTGGGACAAGTCAGCAGATTACTATTTGCCTTTTACTGAAGAAACCTATTCGGTTGGAGTTTCTGCAAACCCAGAATTTGATACAAACATCATCCGTTATGTATATAATTCTATGACAACACCAAGTTCGGTCATCGATTTTAATATGGATGATAAATCGCAAGAAATAAGAAAAGAGCAAGAAGTTCTTGGAGGTAAATTTGACAAGAATAATTATAAAAGTGAACGAATTTGGGTGAAAGCGCGTGACGGAAAACAAGTTGCGGTATCTTTAGTATATAGAAAAGACGCAAAGTTAGGTAGTAATACACCATTATTGTTATATGCTTATGGTTCTTACGGTCATACAATTAGCGATGGTTTTAGCACAACACGATTGAGTTTGTTAGATCGTGGCTTCGTTTTTGCAATAGCACACATCAGAGGAAGTGAGTATTTGGGAAGACAATGGTATGAAGACGGAAAATTACTCCAAAAAATGAATACTTTTAATGATTTTATTGATTGCTCAAAACATTTGATTGAAAAAAACTATACTTCCGAAAAGCATTTATATGCGATGGGAGGATCAGCAGGAGGATTATTAGTTGGAGGAGTTATGAATATGAATCCTGAGTTATTTAATGGAGTTATTGCAGCAGTACCATTTGTAGATGTTGTTACGACAATGTTGGACGATACAATCCCACTAACAACAGGAGAATACGATGAATGGGGAAACCCGAATGAGAAAAAATATTATGAGTATATAAAATCATATTCGCCTTATGATAATATAGAAAATAAAATGTATCCAAATTTGTTAGTTACAACAGGATTACACGATTCGCAAGTGCAGTACTTTGAGCCAGCAAAATGGGTAGCAAAACTAAGAAACCAAACAAATAATAAAAATAAAATAATAATGCATATAGATATGAGTGTAGGACATGGAGGAGCATCAGGAAGATTTGATACTTTGAAAGATGTAGCAAGAGAATATGCGTTTTTATTAGATTTAGAGAAGATTATTACAATTTAATTTTTTTTTGTAATTTTGTCTCTTGTAAAGTTATTACAATAAATGAAACGAAACATAAGTATACATCAAAATATACTAGAACTTATTGGCGAAACGCCAATGATACGATTAAATAAAATCACCAAAGATTTAGATGGTGAGTTTTTAGCAAAGTTTGAAGGATACAATCCAGGACACTCTACAAAAGATCGTATTGCACTATATATAATCAATCAAGCAGAAAAACAAGGAATCTTAAAACCTGGAGACACCATCATCGAGACTACTTCTGGAAATACAGGATTTAGTTTGGCAATGGTAAGTATCTCAAAAGGATACAAATGTATATTGGCCGTAAGTTCAAAGTCATCGAAAGATAAGGTTGATATGCTCAAAGCGATGGGAGCAAAGGTCTATGTTTGCCCAGCACACGTAAGTGCAGACGATTCAAGATCTTATTATCAAGTTGCAAAAAAGTTACATGCAGAAACAGCGAATTCAGTATATATCAATCAATATTTTAATCAATTAAATATTGATGCACATTATTATTCTACAGGACCAGAAATTTGGGAGCAAACAAAAGGTGAAGTTACACATTTAGTTGCAGCAAGTGGCACAGGAGGAACAATTTCAGGAGTTGCAAAGTATTTAAAAGAGCAAAATCCGAATATAAAAATATTAGGAGTTGATGCGTTTGGTTCTATTTTGAAGAAGTTTCATGAAACAAAAGAATTTGATTCAAATGAGATTTATCCATACAGAATTGAAGGTTTAGGTAAAAATCTAATCCCAACAGCAACAGATTTTGATATTATTGATAAGTTTGAAAAAGTGTCAGATGAAGACAGCGCACATACGGCAAGAGAATTGGTGCTTACTGAAGCTATTTTTGCAGGTTACACGAGTGGCGCAGCAATGCAAGCCGTAAAACAATATGCGAAAACAGGAGAGTTTGATAAAAACAGTAAAGTAGTTATCATTTTTCCAGACCATGGTTCACGTTATATGAGTAAAATATATAATGATAATTGGATGCGTGAGCAAGGGTTTTTTGACAGCCAAAAACAAGAAAATTCTGCGGTTGAGTTTGTTAAGTAGATAGATAAAAAGATATAAATAAAAAAGGTGTTGAATTTCAACACCTTTTTTATTTGATAATACCTCAAAAAATAGTTAATTTGCAGTTGGAAAAAATGAATAGAATGAAAGATTTATTTGATAGAATAAAAGACGATAAAGGACCTCTTGGGAATTGGTCAAAACAAGCAGAAGGTTATTTTATTTTCCCAAAATTAGAAGGGAATATTTCTAACAGAATGATTTTTAATGGTAAGAAAGTAATTACTTGGAGTATCAATGACTATTTAGGCTTGGCAAATCATCCTGAAGTAATAAAAGCAGACGGTGAAGCAGCAATGGAGTATGGAATGGCGTATCCTATGGGAGCAAGAATGATGTCTGGGCACACAAAATTTCATGAGCAATTAGAACAAGAATGTGCAGAGTTTGTTGATAAAGATGCTGCGTATTTGGTAAACTTTGGTTACCAAGGAATGGTATCAGCAATTGATGCATTGGTTACTAAAAATGACGTAATTGTTTATGATATGGACACACACGCTTGTATTATTGATGGTGTGCGTTTACATGCAGGAAAACGATTTGTATATCGTCATAATGACATAGAAAGTTTTAAAAAGAACTTAAAACGAGCAACAAAAATCGCAGAACAAACTGGAGGAGGAATTTTAGTAATTTCTGAAGGAGTTTTTGGAATGCGAGGAGAGCAAGGTCGTTTGGCAGAAATAATTGCGTTAAAAGAAAAGTATAATTTTCGCTTATTGGTTGATGATGCACATGGTTTTGGAACTTTAGGAGAAGGAGGAAGAGGCACAGGTTTTGAGCAAGGTGTGCAAGATGGAATAGACGTGTATTTTGCAACATTTGCAAAGTCAATGGCAGGAATTGGTGCTTTTTTTGCAGGAGATAAAGATGTAATTCAGTTTTTGCAATACAACATGCGTTCACAAATGTTTGCGAAATCATTACCTATGGCAATGGTAAAAGGAGCATTAAAACGTTTAGATATGATTCGTACAATGCCAGAATTAAAAGATAAATTGTGGAAAATCACAAACTCTTTACAAAAAGGATTACGTGATGCAGGCTTTGACTTAGGAACAACTAAAACATGTATAACACCAGTATTTTTGAAGGGAGAAATTCCAGAAGCAATGGCGATGGTACATGATTTGCGTGAAAATCACGGTATTTTTTGTTCTATTGTGGTCTATCCAGTAATTCCTAAGGGATTGATTATTTTAAGATTGATCCCTACGGCAACACATGTGCAAGAAGATATAGATGAAACAATCGCTGCATTTTCTGAAATAAGAACCAAATTAGAAAATGGTACTTACAAGCGAATTGGAGCAACTATGGTCTAATTTATAGTTGAAATAAATAACATTAAAACCTTTAATTTTTAGCCATTTTTTCTTTGGATATTGGTACCTTTGTGTATGGCACAAAAAGTAAATAGGCTAAGGGGAATACTTACACAGAAAAATTTTGAAGAAGTAACAACTAGAGATGAGTTGTTGTCAGTAATAGCGTCCAAAAAAATTAATATTGATAAAGTTTTAAATACGCTCACTTATAATGAAGAATTAAGACTGCTTCAGATTGAGTTAGTAAAATTGCAACAATGGGTATCAAAAAATAAAAAACGAGTTATCGTTATTTTTGAAGGTCGTGATGCCGCAGGAAAAGGAGGGAATATCAGACGTTTTTCAGAGCACTTAAACCCTCGTTCTATGAAAACTGTAGCACTTACTAAACCTACAGAAACAGAAAGAGGACAGTGGTATTTTAGACGTTATATCAAGATGTTACCAAATCCAGGGGAAATAGTATTTTTTGATCGCAGTTGGTACAATCGTGCTGTGGTTGAGCCAGTTATGGGGTTTTGTAATGATGATCAATATAAAAAATTCATGGTACAAGTACCAGAATTTGAGCACATGTTATACGAAGACGGAATTACAATAATCAAATTTTGGTTTTCTATTTCTAAAAATGTTCAAGAAGAACGTTTTAATGCACGAATTGCAAATCCTTTAAAAAGATGGAAATTTAGCCCTGTAGATAAGAAAGGACAAGCACTTTGGAATGAATATACAACTTATAAAGAGCAAATGCTTAGCAGAACACATACAGCATATAGTCCATGGATAATAGTGAAGGCAAACGATAAAAAGGCTTCTCGCTTAGAAAGCATAAGATATTTACTTTCACAATTTGATTATGACGGGAAAGCGAAAGCACAGACTACTTTACATCCAGATCCAAATGTTGTTATGCGATATTTTCGTTCAAATAAACACATAGGTTAAGATGCAAGAATTATATACAGAAAAAAATCTGCAAAAACTAAATTCTAAAAAGGGATTAACGGCTCTATTATCTTATGATAAGATAAATATAGAAAAGGCTGTTCGTTATTTCGATTATGAAAAAAAATTAGAGAAATTGCAAGTTGAAATGATAAAGTTACAAACCTGGGCAATTGCCAATAACGAACGCATTATTATAATTTTTGAAGGTCGTGATGCAGCAGGAAAAGGTGGTGCAATCAGAAGATTAACAGAACGTATAAATGCTCGTCATTATAGAATTATAGCACTTTCTAAACCGACTAAAGAAGAGCGTACACAATGGTATTTTCAACGATATGTTTCTCAATTCCCTAAAGAAGGAGAAATAGTTTTCTTTGATCGTAGTTGGTATAATAGAGCAGTTGTTGAGCCAGTAAATGATTTTTGCACTGACCAAGAGCACGAGATGTTTATGAACCAAGTAAATGATTTTGAACGTATGATTACAGAATCTGGAACGAGATTGGTCAAAATCTATATGTCTATTTCTAAACGTGAGCAAGCAAAGCGATTTGACGATATTAAATCTGATCCATTAAAGCAATGGAAAATGACAAAAGTTGATGAAAAAGCACAAGAACTTTGGGATAGTTACACGTTTTATAAAAAGAAAATGTTTGCTAAGGCAAAAGAAGGAGAAAGACCTTTTAAGATTATAAGAGCAAATCGTAAAACGTCAGCACGTGTTGAGGTTATTGAGCATATTTTACAATCAATACCTTATGATAAGAATATTGAGGTGTAAATTTGACTTTCTCATTTATTTTGACTAACTTTCCCTATCGAACGACAACGCTCATTAAAACGAAGCGTTCTCTCAACGTTCTCTGCAAGCACCACAAAACGAAAAACTATGAATAAGAAACAAAATCAATACCTTTGCCACCACATATTTAAGCACTTTTGGTTTTTGCCACTACATAAACCCAACGCTTAAAAACCAAAAGAGCTTAAATTTAGCCACCGCTCACAAAACCAGTTAACTATGGATAAAATATTAGACTTTATTGCGAAAGAAACTGACGGAAAGAATTACAAGTCTTATAAATACTGTTTTGAATCTGTTGATATTCCAAAAATGGACTATGAGGATAAAAGAGGAATCCAAGTTAAGAAGAAAGGAGAAACTGACAAAAGTCTAACAAAAACAAAATCAATAAAAGAATTAGCTGATAGAATTAGTAAAAACGGAACACCTCTTTTTAAATATTTTTTAGACGGTTCTCGCAGAACATATAAAGTTGATGATATTGCTTATGGAAAAAGACTATATCCAATAATTGCAGGGCAAATTGGCGTAGCAGTTTGTGAAAGAACAGATAAACACACTTTTAAACCTGTAAATCTGAAAAACCCACTTGTAATCTCAATCCCTGATACTGCTAATGCCCAAACTAATATAGGTAATCACGATTTGTTTTTTAATAATCTAATCAAAAAATTAAATGAACAAGGAATATTAGAAAGACAAAAATTGAAATTGAGTAAAATATTGCCATACAGCAGCAAAGCCTTAAAAGATGATAAATATGAAGATAGAGGAATAGCTAAAATTCAAGATGAAATGATTGCTTTGGAGCAAAAAGTAGTGTTTGAATTGGTAAAAGCTAAAAAATTAAATGACGATTCATTTCTGATAAAAGACGGCTCTTTGGAGTATATGAAAAGTGGTGATGCAAAAGAACTATCGGTTATTAAATCAAACTATGACTGTGTGGTTGGTGTCTCAAAAGCATTTAACCCTGAAGCATTATCCAATGATGTTAAGGATATTTCTCGTAGAATTGCCGAATTAAAACTATATCACAGAACACCAGCATTTATGTATCAGACTGAGAGAATACCAGATGTTAAATTTGCTGTTTGGTATTTAAGAATTAGAAGTACATTAAGCCCTTTTGATGGGATATTAAAGATTGAAAAAATTCTCGTGAGAGATATTCAAGAAGAAGATGGATTAGACTCTGACGAAATTGATTTAATTAGTGCCAATATTATAAACGAAAGGAATCCTGTTTGTTATGGAAAAGATGATAGATGGGCAAAACATCTTTATCCAGTACATTTAACAGAGAGTTACATTAAAAGTAAATATCTAAGTGATATTCACTTCATAAACTTATTTTAGCAATATGACAAAAACCATAGGCAAGGTTGCAGCCACAGAAAAAAAGCCAACAACAATAGATGAATTCTATTTTTGGACTAATAAGCATAGGATATTAAATCCGTTTGATGTAGTAAAAGTTGAACACATTGAAGGTTCAATTTCTTTTGGAATTATTGAAGAAATATCTCATATCACTGATTCAGCAAGCTATTTAAGTAATTTTATTTCCAGCGACTTTGGAGATGTGGATACAGAACCAAATATGCACAGAATTGGGATGAATTTTGTAAAAGCGAAAGTATTGGGTAATGACAAAAGTATATACACACCAGTACTTGATGGAAGTAAAGTTGGGTTAGCTGACCAATCTGAAGTTCTACAAGCATTAGGTTTGAAGGATATTAAGAACCCACTTGTCTGTGGATATATGGAAATGTACAGAGGTGATGATAAAATCACACTTCCTGTTCACTTCAATTCACAGTTTTTAATCGGACCAGAAGGTGCACATTTAAACATTTCGGGTATTTCAGGATTAGCTGCAAAAACATCATACACAATGTTTTTAATGAAAGCCATTCAAGAAAAATATCTACAAAAAGAGGATAGTGATGATTCTATTGCATTTGTAATGTTCAATGTAAAAGGTAGAGATTTATTAGCAATAGATGAACCCAATGAAGAACTAACTGATGAAGAGAAAAAGAGATATACTGAAATGTTAGGTTTATCTACCGAGCCTTTTGAAAACGCAAAATATTTTTATCCATATTCAAACCATTCCAATTCCAAAACATACAGTTATGGGCAAAATAGAGACATTGAAACTCAAATTGATACAAACAAAGGATTCAAATACAAATATATTTTTGAAGATGATAAGTTAAACTTGGATCTACTTTTTTCAAACATCGAAGACTCAACAGGTACTATGGAGTCTATTATTAACTTTATCATTACTGACCAAGGAGGATTTGGAGAAGTAAGAACTTGGAGTGAGTTTATAAATAAGGTTGGAGAATATACTAAAGCAGGTCAAAAAGGTGGTGATAAAGAAATTTCTGTGATGTCTTGGCGTAAATTCAAAAGAGTTGTTACAAAAGCATTGAATAATTCCATTTTCAGTAATCGTGTAGTACCGGAAAAAAATGAAGTTAGATTACGAGATTCTATTAGGGATATTCAAAAAAACGATATTCACGTTATTGATATTGCAAAATTAGACCAAGACACACAAGCATTTGTATTTGGTGATGCCATCAGAGCAATCTACGATTTAAAGTTAGGGCAAGAGGAAAGAGATGAAAACGAAATCCCTTCAAAAATTGTAATTTTCATAGATGAATTGAACAAATATGCTTCAAAAGATATTCCAAAAAACTCACCAATACTTAGACAGATAATTGATATTTCTGAAAGAGGACGTTCTCTTGGTATTATTTTGTTCTCTGTAGAACAGTTTAAAAGTGCCATTCACGATAGAGTAAAAGGAAATTGTGCAACTCACGCTTATGGCAGGACGAATGCAATCGAAATTTCTAAAGGTGATTATAGATTTGTACCATCTGTATATAAAAATATGATGACAAGACTTGACCCCGGAGAATATATTATTGAACACCCTGTTTTTCGCTCATTACTAAATATTAAATTCCCACGTCCATTATATAAACAATTCCCAAATGGCTAAGATAGAAACGAAAATAGGAAAAGATGTCATTGAATCATTGACATTAGGAATGTATGAAGACTCTCGATTTATTTTTAGGGAATACATACAAAATGGAGCTGACCAAATTGATAAAGCAGTAGAAGACGGTATTTTTTCAACTTTACGAGATGGCAAAATTGAAATTGAGATTAACCCAGCTACCAAAACCATTTCAATATATGATAATGCTACAGGAATTGAAACAGATAAAGTGCAACCAATTCTAAAAAACATTGCTCAATCCACCAAAGACAGAACCAAAAATAAAGGTTTTAGAGGTATTGGAAGGCTTGGGGGTTTAGCGTATTGCGACAAGCTAATTTTTGAAACCAGTTTTAGAGGAGAAGAAACCAAGTCTATTCTAATTTGGGATTCTCAAAAGCTAAAAGCAATAATAAACAATAGAGCAACTAAGGAAGAAGCAACAGCAGTTATTGATGAAGTTACAGAATTTAGCACAGAAAAGGAAAAAAAGGATGCCCATTACTTTAGAGTTGTTTTAAAAGGTGTGAGCAATAACGCTTTATTAGATAAAGATGATGTTTATCAATACCTAACAATGGTAGCACCTGTTCCTTACGGAAAAGGGTTTATTTTTAAAAAGAAAATTGATGATAAAGCAAAAGAATTAAATTTTGTAATAGATGAATATCCCATTTTTGTCAATAAAAATCAAGTTTTTAAAGCCTACACATCCAGTATTTATGAAGGAGATAAGAATAATAAAAGAAAAATTGATGAAATTCACGATATTGAAACGTATGAAATTCGGACTTCAAAAAACAAAATATTAGCTTGGGGTTGGCATAGTATTTCAAATTTTACAAAAGTAATTCCAAGCGTGAATACAGCAAGAAGTTTACGATTACGAAAAGGAAACATTCAAATTGGATTAGAAGGAACTTTAACTAAGTTATTCAAAGAAGCAAGAGGAACAAAATATTTCTTTGGAGAAATTTACACAGTTAGTCCTGATTTAATTCCAAATTCAAGACGAGATTATTTTCTTGAAAATTCTGATTTGGTTGAGCTTGAAAAATTAGTGAAAGCAAAATTTAGTGAACTTCACAAACTGTATTATTTTTCATCAAAAATCAGGAATGAGAAGAAAAAAATTGATGATTTCGTAACTTTCTCAAAAGAGTATAAAGAGAAAGCGACAAAAGGAGGTTTTACGAATGATAAAGAGGAGAAAGCATATAAAGAAAAATTTGAAGTAAAAAAAGACAAAGCTCAAACGGCTCAAAAAGAATTAACGAAAGTTAGAGAAAAGTCAAATGACAACCCATTAGCACAGCAAAAAGTGTTTGAAAAAGTAATAGGAAATGAAGAACAAAGAATTGACAATGTAACTATTGCTAAAAATGGAGGTAAAACAAAATACATCACAGATGATATTACTACATTAAATAGAAAAGACAGAAAATTAGTTTCACGTATTTTTGGCGTTATTGATACTATATTAACACCTGACTTAGCTTCCTTATTGAAGGATAAAATAAAAGAAGAATTAAGTTAAAATGACAAGGAAGAAAAGAAACATACTACTAATAGAACCAGGATACAAAAACAAATATCCACCAATCGGCTTGATGAAAATAGCAACTTATCACAGAATGTTAGGTGATAATGTTGTGTTCTATAAAGGAGATGTAAAAGAGTATATTTTCAATCAGATATTAGATGATTGTATTGTCAAATTAAATGAAATATGTAATGTTATTGATTGGAAAAAACAAACTATTGAAATTTCAAAGTATTTAAAATCAAATCACTCTACAAAATTAAAAGCACTTTTACCTAATCCGAAAGAAGATAATGACAATTATGAGTTTATATTAAAGCAAATGCCTCTTATCGAAATTTGGTTAAAACACTTTTCAGAATATTATAAAAAGAAGAAATATGAAGAAGAACCTAAATGGGATAGAGTTTATATAACAACCCTTTTTACATTCTATTGGAAAATTACAGTCAAAGCAATTCACGATTCTAAAAGTCTTGTTAAAAATATTAAGGAACTAAAGGTTGGTGGTGTTTTGGCATCTTTATTAGCCAAAGAAGTGGAAATTGAAACAGGTATTAAACCAATGACAGGAATATTGGATAAACCAGGAATACTTGACCTAAGAAACAAAAAAGCTAAAGAAATAATTATAGATGATTTACCATTAGATTATTCAATCCTTGATGAAGTTGAATATAATTACCCAACAGGAAGTGCTTATTTTACCTTTATGACTAAAGGCTGTACAAGAACTTGTGCCTTTTGTTCTGTACCAAAATTAGAACCCATTTACAAAGAAAAGATTCCAACAAAAGAAAAATTTGCAAAAATAAATGATTTATATGGTGAACAGCAAAATCTTCTTTTGATGGATAATAATGTATTAGCATCACCCAAATTTCCTGAAATTATTCAAGAAATTAAGGATATGGGCTTTGTTAAAGGTGCAAAATTTATTGAACCTAATCAGTTAGATATTGCAATTAGAAACCTTAAAAAAGGTCAAAATGATATTGCCTACATTAATAGAAGTTTTACGATATTAGAAGCCTTTATTGATAAACGAGTAAAGGGTGAAAATGCTCAGATTGTTTATGATATTTATGATAAGTTTAAGTTATTAAAACCTGAAACTATTGAAAAAGATAATCTAATTGATGCCTATGAAGAACTAAAGGATTTGTATGAAAGATACCGTAATAAAGTACCAAGAAACAGATATGTAGATTTTAATCAAGGGACAGATGCTCGTTACATTACGGATGCAAATATGAAGTTGATAAGTGAAATCCCAATAAATCCGTTACGAATTGCATTTGATTATTGGGGGATTAGAAAACAATATGAAAATGCTGTGCGACTTGCTGCAAAATATAAAATCAATAGGCTTTCAAATTATCTGCTTTTCAACTTTAAAGATAAGCCAGAAGATTTATACAAAAGAATGCACATTAATATGGAATTATCAGAGGAGTTAAATATTCATATTTATTCTTTCCCGATGAAGTATATTCCTTTATTCGGAGAGGAAGCAAAAGGAAGACAGTATACAGGTAAATTTTGGAACAAGAAATTTATCCGAGCAATTCAATCTATTAGCAATGTAACAAGAGGAATTGTTCCGCCAGAACGTAGTTTTTTTGAAAAAGCATTTGGAGAAGATATAAATGAATATTTCGAATTACTTTATATGCCTGAAACATTTATAGTTTACAGAAGTCTATTTGAAGTTGACTTAGGTTTGACAGGGAAATGGAAAGCTCTTTATCATTCCATCAAGGATGATGATGAGCTTTGGAATGAAACTAAAACAATTCTTGAAAAGAATGATTTTACAAATTTGAAAGATAAAACCAAGAACAAAAAAATATTAAACCTTTTAGAATATTACACCATAACAAGAGGAGATGTAAAGAAAAGTGATAGTGAATATTTAGAGTTAAAAAAGAAGTTTGATTATTTAATAGAAAGTGACCAATTTATGGATTTAACTTTAACTTATGATTATGAAGAACGTGAACCAAGTCAAATACAAATCAGCCAATAATTATTGAAAAAATGCCTGAAAGCCAAAATATAGAATGGAAAGAGAGTTGGAGAGACGAATATCTTAAATGGATATGCGGTTTTGCGAATGCACAAGGTGGCATAATAATCATTGGTAAAAATGATAGTGGAAATGTGGTTGGTATTGATAATGTTAAAAAACTAATGGAAGACATTCCAAATAAATCAAGAGATGTTTTAGGTGTTGTGGTAGATGTAAATTTGTTTAAAGAAAATCAATTGGAATATATTGAAA
>JAKITY010000035.1 GCA_021647835.1 Flavobacteriaceae bacterium
ATAATTATATATTAATTGTTTGAATGGACTCTCAAAATCCAAGTTTATTACTACACGCTTTGGAAACGTATTGGGTTCTAATGGTTCGGTGATTCCGTTATTTAAAAAACAAATAGAAGAAGGAGATCCTTTAACAGTTACTCATAAAGATATTACACGTTATTTTATGACAATTCCAGAGGCTTGTCAATTAGTTTTAGAAGCAGGAACAATGGGAGAAGGAGGTGAAATATTTGTGTTTGATATGGGAGAATCAATAAAAATATTTGATTTGGCAAAAAATATGATACGATTATCAGGATTAGAATATCCTGATGATATTGATATAAAAATTGTTGGATTAAGACCTGGAGAAAAAATATATGAAGAACTACTTGGAGATGGAGAGAATACAACAAAGACACATAATAGTAAAATTATGATTGCAAAAGTTAAAAATATTGATTGTTCAATAATTAAACCAAAAATAATCGATATTTGTAATACAGTAGGCGGAGTTTCAAAAATAGAGTTAATAAGTAAAGTGAAAGAGATAATTCCAGAATATATATCGAATAATTCTGAATATGAAGTTTTAGATAAAGTAATATTAAATAAATAATTATGAAAACAAGAAATAATAATAAAACATACATTTTAGCCATTTTTTCTTTATTGATGTTAAGTTCATGTGCACCAAAGAAAGATATTGTTTATTTTCAAGATATGAATAGCAATCAAGAAATTTCAAGTCTAGTAAAAAACAGCACACAGTTATTAAGCCCTAATGATTTATTAAAAGTGTCAGTTCTTGCATTTGATATGAGTGCCGTAGCTTTATTTAACGGTCAAGGTATTTCTGGTTCTGGAGGAGGCTCAAAAACATACCTTATAAATAATGATGGGTTTATAGAGTTTCCACTATTAGGAAATATAAAAATGGCAGGTTTAACAAGAGTAGAAGCAACAAGTTTGTTGAAAGAAAAAATTGGTGAATATGTTAAAGATCCTATTGTTAATTTAGAATTAGAAAACTTTAAAATAACAGTATTAGGAGAAGTTGCTAGACCCGGAGTTTTTCATATAAACAATGAAAGAGTTACATTGCTCGAAGCCTTAGGTTTAGCAGGAGATATGACAATTTTTGGTGAGAGAAAAAGTGTATTAGTTATTAGAGAGAATGATGGCAAGAGATCATCTACAAGTGTTGATTTAACCTCTGATGAGGTTTTTAGATTACCTGTCTATTATTTATCACAAAATGATGTGGTATATATAAAACCAAATAACACCAAAATAAAGCAATCAAAAGCGAACTCAACAAACCTTGTATTATCAGTTGTTGGGATATTACTATCCGCTGCAGCACTAATAGTTAGATTAAACTAATTTGATGAATACAAACAACAACAATGTAGATGTTTTTTCTGACAATAATGTTGTCTTAAAAGACCTTATTGAAAGGTATATAAGAAATTGGAAATGGTTTGTTGTAGGCGCAGTAATTACACTTACTACTGCATTTTTATATTTACGATATACTACGCCTTTATATCAAGTTAATTCATCAATAAAAATTAAAGATGATTCAAGTAATGGAGCTATATCTGAACTTGCAGCATTTGAAGATATGGGAATGTTAATGAATCAGCAAAGTAATGTTGAGAATGAAATAAGAATAATTAAATCAAGAGAATTACTTGGAGGCGTTGTAAAAGATTTAAAACTTAATGTTCAGTATTTTGTAAAAGGAAAAACATTTTTAGAAGATGTATCTGATCTTTTTTCTTCAAACCCTATAAATAAAGAGATATATACAAACAATCCAATTAATGTAAATTTTCTAGCAAGCGATTCAATAATATTTCAAAAATCAGCGAATTTTGAAATCACGCTCTTATCACCAGAAACATTTAATTTCAAAGAATTAAATAAGTCTTTAAAAACAAAACAATCTTATGGAAATAAAATATCAACTTCAATAGGAGATATTATTATTACGCCAAATGTTGAAGTAAACAAAAAATACCTTAATAAGACAATTATAATAAAGCTATGGCCATTAAATAGTTTGGTCGACTATCTAAAGTCTGGAGTTCAAATAGTAGCAGTTAAAAACACCGACATTGTAAGATTTGGAATTAAATCACAAGTAAAGCAAAAAGGGATTGATATATTAGATCGTCTAGTTGGACATTATAATATGGATGCTGTTAATGAGAAAAGTATAATTTCAAAAAATACTTCAGATTTTATTAGCAATAGATTAAAGGTAGTTTCAGATGAACTGTCTTTAGTAGATAAAGACATTGCAGATTTCAGACGAGATAATAAAATAATTGATATAGGATCACAAGCAGGTTTGAACCTTCAAAACGAATCTATAAATGATCAAAAAATTGTTGAAGTAAGCAACCAATTGAGTATGATTGAGGCAATGGAAGAATATGTAAATAATCAAGACGAAATTGATATATTACCTTCAAACTTAGGGTTTTCAGACTCTTCTTTAGCCAATTCTACAGGAAAATATAATGAATTAGTTTTTAGGAGAAATGAACTTTTAAAAAGCGTAAGTGAGAAACATCCAGCGATAATAAATTTAGATGAGCAAATAATAGGATTAAAAGGAAATATAAACAAAAGCATTGGAAGTATTAAAAACTCTCATCAAATTACAATAAAGAGTTTAAGAAAGCAGGATGGTATATTAAGATCAAAACTATTTTCTGCTCCAAAAAAAGAAAGAGGCTTAACAAATATAGCAAGACAACAGCATATCAAAGAGTCTCTTTATTTATACTTATTACAAAAGCGCGAAGAAATTAATATTTCCCTTGGTATTACTACTGTAAATGCTAAAATCATAGATGCAGCATATAGTTCAGGACGTCTAGTCTATCCAAATAATAAAATGATAATGATTGGCGCATTTGCAATCGGACTTTTAATTCCGTTTTTAATATTATATGTAATTGATATTATTGATACAAAAATTCACCAAAGATCAGACGTAGAAGAAGTATTGAGATTACCTATTTTAGGAGATATCCCAAATACAAAGAAGAAACTAAGAGAGATTTCTAAAAATGATAGATCTGGTACCGCAGAAGCATTTAGGTTAGTGCGAACCAATTTAGATTTTATGTTAAAATCTTCAAAAAAGAATAAAGTAATTATTATTACCTCTACTGTTGGAGGTGAAGGAAAAACATTTATTGCTGCAAATTTAGCAAAAACATTAGCATTTTCTGACGCTAAAGTCTTATTGTTAGGATTAGATTTAAGGGCTCCAACAATTGCCAAAACATTAAAACTTAAAAAAGGAATAGGTGTAACAAATTATTTAACTGATGAAAACTTAACCATTGAAGACATAACAACTCAAATTCCGAATGTTGATAATTTAGACTTGATTACTTCAGGATTGGTACCTCCAAACCCAACTTTATTATTGATGAGCAAACGCTTAGAAAATATTTTTGAGCAAGCAAGAGAAAAATACGACTATATCATAGTTGATACGCCTCCTGTAAGTTTGGTGACAGATACTTTACTGCTTGATAAGTTTGCTGATCTATTTGTTTATGTTGTTCGTGCAGAATTATTAGATCGTAGAATGTTAAAGATTCCACATTCATTAAATGCTGAAAAGAAATTGAATAATATGGCAATTTTAGTAAACGGAATAAATCAAGCAAATAATAATTATGGTTACGGTTATGGTTATGGTGTTGATTTGAATAGACCATGGTATAAGAAAATATTCTCTTAAGTAAAGGTTATTTCTTAAAAATAAAATTATTCTCTAATATTGGTTTCAAAAGAGAAACATTTTTTGAAGACCCTAGTCTATTCAGATGCTGTAGGTGGCTGTGATTATGAACATCAGACCCTAAAAAATCAATCAAATTGTTTTTCAATAATTGTATAGCAGTTTTATTAACCTCACTGCCATAATATCCTACTAATGATAATAGATTAAGTTGAAAGTAACAACCAGCATCTTTTAATTTCTTATATTTTTCAAATTTATAATGATAGAATAGATAGCGCTCGGGATGTGCTAAAATTGGTTTGTACCCATTGGCTTGAATATCAAAAATAATATTAAAAATATTTTCTGGAGGATTTATATATGATAATTCAATTAGTATATAATTATCTTTTAATGTAAGTAAGTTTTTGTCATACAATAGCCTCATAAATTTCTCGTCAAGCATATATTCCGCAGCAGCATTTAGTTGAATGTCAGTTATATTCTGATGGATTAGTTCTTTTCTTACTAAATCTAATTTTTCATTTATTATTTCAGGAGTATTTGGCCAAAAAGAACCTAGAATATGAGGTGTTGTAGTAATATTTTTTATACCGAAACTTCTAAAATTTTTAATTAATCGTATTGATTCCTCAATATTTTTTGAGCCATCATCAATTTCAGGAAGCAGATGCGAATGAATATCAACAAAGCCTTCTGGAAACAATTTGTTTAATGGGATGATTTTTTTCTTAAAGAAAAGCAAAAGAGTTATATAATTTAATTAAAAGTATAAAAGTAAACAAATATTATATAGTACGATATTTTTTCTAAATAAAGTAAACTAACAAGTACGATTCTTTATCTTTGTGCCAATGAAATTTGAACTAAAAGGAAAAGACAAATCCAGTAGCGCAAGAGCAGGAGTAATGACTACTGATCATGGAGTTATAGAAACCCCTATTTTTATGCCTGTTGGAACAGTTGGAACGGTTAAAGGAGTCCATCAAAGAGAATTAGAAGAAGAGATAAATTCTGATATAATTTTAGGAAATACCTACCATTTATATTTACGCCCTAAGATCGATATTCTTCAACAAGCAGGAGGATTGCATAAATTCATGAATTGGAAGCGACCTATTTTGACAGATAGTGGAGGATATCAAGTATATTCTCTTTCAGGAAGACGTAAAATAAAAGAAGAAGGCGTAAAATTTAAAAGTCATATTGATGGCTCGTATCATTTTTTTACTCCAGAAAATGTGATGGAAATACAGCGCAAAATTGGTGCAGATATTATTATGGCATTTGATGAATGTACGCCATATCCATGCGATTATAACTATGCCAAACGCTCAATGCACATGACACATCGTTGGTTAAAACGTTGTATAAATCATCTCGAAAAAACGCCTTTAACCTATGATTATAATCAAACATTTTTTCCAATAGTTCAAGGAAGTACATACAAAGATTTGAGAAAACAATCTGCAGAATTTATTGCATCAGTAGGAGCAGAAGGAAACGCAATTGGCGGATTATCAGTTGGAGAACCTGCAGAAGAAATGTATGCAATGACTGAAGTTGTAACAGCAATTTTACCAGAAGATAAGCCTCGTTATTTAATGGGAGTTGGAACGCCAATCAATATATTAGAAAACATAGCGTTAGGAATTGATATGTTTGACTGTGTAATGCCAACACGTAATGCTCGAAACGGCATGTTATTTACAGCTTATGGAAGTATCAATATAAAAAATAAAAAATGGGAAAATGATTTTTCTGCCATTGATGAAATGGGAATAAGCTATGTTGATACTTACTATTCTAAAGCATATTTGAGACACTTGTTTGCCGCTAAAGAACTACTTGGTAAGCAAATTGCATCTATCCATAATCTTGGATTTTATTTATGGTTGACTCGTGAAGCAAGAAAGCATATATTAGCAGGAGATTTCACAGAGTGGAAAAATAAGATGGTTAAACAAATGAATAATCGATTGTAAACTTGAGAATATTAGATAAATACATATTAAAAAAGTACCTAACCTCGTTTGTTTTTGTACTACTGATATTGATTCCAGTTATTATTGCTGTCAATATTTCTGAAAAAATTGATAAATTTTTACGACACCCAGATTTAACAGTAGGAATGATAATTAAAGATTATTATGTCAATTTTATCGTTAATATTGGAAATATGATTTTGCCTTTGGCATTATTTGTTTCAGTACTGTTTTTTACTTCTAAAATGGCTGGTAATACAGAAATTATTGCAATTAATAATGCTAAAATTTCATTTAAGAGATTTCTAAAACCGTATTTTATTGGAGCCACAGTAGTTACTGTATTTTCGTTGGTTTTAAATCATTTTATTGTACCAAACAGTAGTAAAAAATATGAAGAGTTTGATAATACATATATAACAACTAAGCCAAAAGATTATTCAAGGCTTGAAAATGCCAATATTCAACTTTCAGAAAATGATTATATATATATCAGGAGTTATAATTTGAAGAGAAATTCAGGCTCTGACTTTTGTTATGAAAAGTATGATGGCCTAGTATTAAAAGAAAAATTACTTGCTGATAATATTAGATATATAAAAAAAGATTCAAGTTATCGACTTACTAATTACTATAAGCGAAAGATTATTAATGATGGAGACGATATTATTAGTAGTGGACGTAGAATGGATACGGTTTTTAATTTCAAACCAGAGGATTTATTGCATATAGATGCGTTTGCAAAAGAAATGCAAACTCCAGAATTGTTGAGTTATATTAAAAAATCGAAAGAACGTGGTCGTGGTAATCTTAATGCGTATTTAGTAGAATTGTATAAACGAACAAGTTTGCCAATATCATCATATATACTTACTTTAATTGCAGTTGCATTAGGTTCTGTAAAACGTAGAGGCGGCGTAGGAGTCAATCTTACAATTGGTGTTATTTTAATGTTTGTCTATGTTTTTATGTTAAAAATAGTTGAAGTACTTGGTGCATCTGCTGATGCAAACCCATTATTCTTAGTGTGGTTACCAAATATTATTTTTGCAATTGTTGCTATATATCTTTATATAAAAGCACGAAAATAATTGATTTGTTATGGCTCAATCAAATCAAAAATTTAAAAACTATTTACATCTACACCTATTAGTATTTATTGCTGGTTTTACGGCTGTTTTAGGCGAGTTGATTTCAATAAACGCAGTTCCTTTAGTATGGTATCGAATGATAATTGCGCTAGTCTTAATGGTTATTTATGTGTTGGTTTTTAAAATTAATATTAAAGTAAACTTCAAAGCAATAGTACAATTTTCAGTTGCAGGAATTATAATTGCTTTACATTGGATTACCTTTTTTGGAGCTATTGACGCATCAAATGTTTCAATAACTTTGGCAATGTTTTCTACAGGCGCATTTTTTGCTTCTATAATTGAACCAATAATTTATAAACGAGGTGTAATTTGGTATGAGATACTCTTTGGAATCCTTGTAATTATTGGAGTTTTTATAATTACTCAGAGCGAAGTAAAATATTTAACAGGAATTATTTTAGGAATTGTTTCTGCCTTTTTATCGTCATTATTTGCAGTGATGAATGGAAAATTTTTAGAACAACATACAGCAACAACAATTACTTTTTATGAATTTATTTCAGGAGTTTTATTCGTTTCTCTTTTTATATTGATTTTTGGGGAAGGTTTTTATATTGACTTTTTTAAGTTAAACACGGTAGATTATACATACCTTTTCATTTTGGCTTCTGTTTGTACAGCGTACGCATTTATCGCGTCAGTTTATGTAATGAAGTATATAAGTCCATACTCTGTAGTTCTAGCTTATAATTTAGAACCCGTTTACGGAATAATATTGGCGCTAATTCTCTTTCCAGAAACAGAGAAAATGCACTCTAATTTTTATTATGGCGCATTAATTATCTTATTATCAGTCCTTCTAAATGGAATCATAAAGAATAAACAAGTATTTCAAAAAACAAAAAATTAGCAAGCAATATAGTATTAAGTTATTATATTTGTCATTCGTATCCAAACTACTAAAACATGGAATATTTAGATTTTGAATTGCCTATAAAAGATCTTGAAGATCAACTTCAAAAATGTAAACTAATAGGAGATGAAACAGATGTTGATGTAACAGAAACGTGTGAAAACCTTCAAAAAAAATTAGATAAAACCAGAATAAACATATATAAAGATTTGACTGCTTGGCAACGTGTGCAATTGTCAAGACATCCAAATAGACCTTATACAATGGACTATATCAATGCAATTTGTGGAGATACTTTCATGGAATTGCACGGAGATAGAACGGTAAAAGATGATAAAGCAATGGTTGGTGGTCTTGGTAAAATAGGAAACCAGAGTTTTATGTTTATAGGTCAGCAAAAAGGATACAATACTAAAACACGTCAATATAGAAATTTTGGAATGCCTAATCCTGAAGGTTATCGTAAAGCGTTGCGATTGATGAAAATGGCTGAAAAATTTGGAATCCCTGTAGTAACATTGTTAGATACTCCAGGAGCTTACCCAGGATTTGAGGCAGAAGAAAGAGGTCAAGGAGAAGCAATTGCTCGTAATATTCTTGAAATGACTCGTTTAAAAGTGCCAATTATAACAATTGTTATTGGTGAAGGCGCTTCAGGAGGCGCATTAGGAATAGGAGTAGGAGATAGAGTGTTAATGATGGAAAACACTTGGTATTCGGTAATTTCACCAGAATCTTGCTCATCTATCTTATGGAGAAGTTGGGAGTATAAAGAAATTGCAGCAGAAGCGTTGAAACTCACAGCAAAAGACATGAAAAAACTAAAACTGGTTGATGGTATCATTAAAGAGCCAATTGGCGGAGCACATTACAATAGAGAAGAAGCATTTAAAAGTGTTGAAAAATCAATATTGAGAGTGTATAATAAAATAAAAGAATTATCTCCTAAAAAACTTATTGAAGAGCGTATGGCAAAATATGATAAAATGGGAGTATATAAAGAGTAAATAGAGATTCAAAGGTACAAAGGCGCAAAGGCTCAAAAGCGCAAAGTTGTAACTATGGATAGCAGAAGAAATTAATTTCAAAATCTGAATTTATTTAAGTTTCTCAAAAAAAACTTTATCCCTTTGCACCTTAATACTTTGTACTTCTGTCCCGTTTTTAATAAATACAATGAAAATACTAACTGCAAAGCAAATTTACCAATTAGATAAGGCAACAATAGAAAGTCAAGGTGTTACAGCTTTAGACTTGATGGAGCGTGCAGGAACAACTTGTTTTGAATGGCTTCACTCTAAACTTCAAGGAAATCCAGTAAAAGTATTGGTTTTTTGCGGTATCGGAAATAATGGAGGAGATGGTTTAGTTATTGCTCGTCATCTACATCAGTATGGTTATAATGTTGAATGCTTTATTGTTAATTTCAATAAAAAAAGAACTGAAGGATTCTTACATAATTACGATAAATTAAAAGATGTAGGAGTTTGGCCAACAGTAATCAATTCTAAAGACGAATTTCCAGCGTTTACTGCTAATGATATTGTAATTGATGCTATTTTAGGAATTGGATTATCGCGAAAAATAAAAGGGTTTACAGTAGATTTAATCAAATATATCAACAAAGTAAAAGCATACACTTTAGCAATTGATATTCCTTCAGGATTGTTTGCTGATAAATCATTTTCTAAAAACGATACCGCTCTTGAAGCCTCACATACACTGACTTTTCAACGACCAAAGATTGCTTTTTTACTTCCCGAAAACGAAAAGTACATTTATACTTGGGAAACCATAAATATTGGTCTTGATGAGCAGCATATTGCTAAAATGGATGATGTGAAGCACTTTATGAATTATAAGAGTGATGTCTTAAAATTATATCGTCCGAGAGAGAAATTTTCTCACAAAGGTTCGTTTGGTCATTCACTGATTATCGGTGGAAGTTTTGGAAAAATTGGAGCAGCAATTTTGGCTTCGCAAGGAGCGTTAAAAACAGGAAGCGGAAAAGTAACTGCTTATGTGCCAAAGTGCGGTTATCAGATTTTGCAGATTTCAATTCCAGAAGTAATGGTTGAGGTAGATGCTGAAAACGAATTGCAATATTTTAATTATAAGTCAAATCCAACGGTAATAGGAATTGGTTGTGGAATAGGAACATCAGAAAAGACAAAAAAAGGGTTTTCAAAATTTTTATCGACCAATAAATTGCCCTTAGCTT
Organism: Flavobacteriaceae bacterium; assembly: GCA_021647835.1. GTDB lineage: Bacteria > Bacteroidota > Bacteroidia > Flavobacteriales > Flavobacteriaceae > Urechidicola. The sequence goes on from JAKITY010000035.1 coordinate 9,971, forward strand.
TAGATGCTGATGCGTTAAATATCTTATCAGAAAATAAAGAATTATTAAAATTATTGCCAGAAAATTCGATATTAACTCCACATCCTAAGGAATTTGAGAGATTGGTTGGAAAGTGGAAGAATGATCATGACAAATTAAAAAAACTCAAAGACTTTTCATCAGAAAATAAAATTATTATTGTGCTTAAAGGCGCAAATACGGTTATTGCTAAAGGTGACAAACTATATTTTAATACTACTGGAAATCCAGCACTTGCAACTGCAGGAACTGGCGATGTGCTTCTTGGTATTATTGCAGGATTGATAGCGCAAAACTACAAACCTCTTGAGGCTACCATTTTAGGTGTATATCTGCATGGTAAAACTGCAACTATTGCAATGAATGATATGAGTGTAGAAACTTTTATAGCGTCTAATATTTTAGATTATCTCGATGATGCGTATATGAGTTTGTTTATTGATGGGACTCCAAAACCTGCAGTTAAAAAATCAGCTTCTCAACCTTCAGAAGATATAGATAGTGAAGAACAAGATGTGTAATTCGTTACTTTCTTTTTGCTCTCCAAGCACTCCAAGCGCCTGTTGACCATAATGCCCAAATAATAAGTACAGGCTGAAAAAACAAGCGAATTAATCTCGCTTTATCTGAATCTAATGCTCCAAAAGCATCCGTATGATTTAAATATTGAGAAATATTTCCTGGAAAAATCAACACAAAAAACAAGGCTAATGCAAATCCAACTTTAACTCTTTTGTTCTTCCAAAAAAGCATGGATAAACCAAGAATTATTTCGATAACACCAGAAATTAAAACAACTAAATCTTTTCCTAAGGGAACCCAATTTGGCACCTGTGCTTGAAAATCAATTCTATTAAATGTTAAATGACTGATTCCCGCATACAACATAAAGCAACCTAAAAGAATTCTAAAAATATTTTGTAGAAGTGTCGTTTTTTGTTGCGTTGTCATTCTTTTAGATATTAAGAGAATTAAATAATTCTTTCAACTTAGGGTCTGAAGGTCTTGGAGCGTCTGCATCAACGATGTTTCCTTCAGGATCAACCAAAATAAAACGAGGAATAGAATTTATTTGATATTCTTGTGAAAAGGTATTATTATTTCCTGCATACAATTGAATTCCAATCATTTGACGGTCAACAATCATTTTTCTCCAAGCGTTGTACTTGTTTTTTCTATCTGTAGAAATACTTACAAACTCAATATTCTTACCATGATATTCCTCTTCTATTTTCTTTAAAAACGGTATTTGCTGTTTACAAGGTCCACACCAAGTAGCCCAAACATCAATATATACATATTTTCCTTTTAAGTCATCAAGTGAAGTTGTTCCTCCTTTGTAATTCTCTAAATTTGTAAATTTTGGAGAAGGTTTTCCTCTAGCGAATTTTACTGCAGCATCATATTTTGCTTGATAATTTTTCTTTATGTAGTTTAAAAACCGAGTGTCATCTCCACTAATTTGCGCAACAATTAATGAATCTACATCATTAATTGAAATTGCAGTACTTGCTTTTTTAAATTCTTCAACCTTAGCATCAAATGCAGGTTTTTCTAATAAAAAATAAGATTTAGGATTAAATAAATCGGTTTTTGAAAGTTTGATGCGCTCTAAAATATAATTATTACTCTCAGTTCCCTTTCCATCAAATGTAATGTTAGGAAAATCAGTAGCATCAGTATTTATTTTCAAGTCATATCCATTGGCAAGAAATACTGGAGTTCTATTTTTACCATCGCTTAATGTATAAATTCCTTTTTCAACTTTTAAGGTGTCTTTAAAAGTTCCGTCATCATTCAATATGATTGTTTTAGAGAATTTTTTTGAAGAAATCGTTAATTCTTTCGATTCAATATTCTCAATTTTTCCAGATAAGGTTACATACCCTTTAGGCTCTTTACAGCCAATAAAAAGTAACATAACAAGTGATATTAGGGCTAATTTTTTCATCTATTTTTAAATATTTTCTTGGTCAAATAATTTTATTAATGCTTCATCAGAAGGTCTTGGCGCGCTTGGGGTTACAATATTTCCGTTAGGATCAATTAAGATAAAACGTGGAATACCGTTAATCTTATAATTTTGTACAAACTCTGATTGAAAATCTTTTGGAGCAAATAATTGTATTCCGCCTAATTCTTTTTCTGAAACCATTTTTACCCATTTTTCATGACTTCCTCTTTTTCCATCAATATTGTCTACAGAAATACTAACAAACTCAATATTTTTACCGTGATATTTTTTCTCAACTTCTTTTAAAAACGGAATTTCACGCTTACAAGGGCCGCACCAAGTTGCCCAAACATCTACATAAACATATTTCCCTTTTAAATCACTCAATGAAGTTGTACCTCCTTTATGATTTTCATAATTATCAAATGTTGGAGATTTTGAACCTTTTGGTAAGCTTTCTTTTAAAGTTACAATTCCTAAATAATAATTTTTATTTCCAACCAAAGAACGCTCTAAGCTTTTTAAACTTGTATTTATTGCTGTAGAATCAACATTTTTACTGGAATTAATAAATTCAGTTAAATCAGTTTTTATTTTATCAAATGTTGTGTTTAATCCGTTTCTGTCTAAAGATGAAAAATCTTGATCAAATAATTTTTCTTCAAGTAACCCTTTTGCTGCTAAAAAATTACTTGATTCAGCGCCAATACCTGTATATTTAGCAGTTTCATCAAACATTTTGGTGTCTAATGTCATATTGATATCGTAACCGTTTTTTAAAAAAATTGAAGTCTGTTCTGCTCCATCAAAAAATGAATAAACTCCTGTTTTAACTTTTAATGTGTCGCTAAAAGTTCCATCTTTATTCACTTTGATAGTTTTAGAGTATGTACGACTTCTCACTACAACTGAGTCACTATTTTGATCTGTAATTTCTCCAGAGAATGTTACATAATCTTTTGGCTCATTTTTACAAGATACAATTGCCAATACAGCAATAAAGCATACTATTTTTTTCATTTTAAATGGATTTGATTTTGTTTTCTGTCGTCAAATATAAAAGATATTACAGTCATAGTATAATTTTAAGATATACTTTAACAGTTAATTTTGTTTTATTGATTAATGTAAAAGGCTTGTTCACTATAAATTTGAATAAAAAAACCATTCAAATTTGAATGGTTTTTTCACGTTACTTTTCAGTTTCTTTTGACTTTTTTCCTTTCTTTATCTTAATGGTCAATTCACTTTTCTTTTCATCCAAGTCCATAGTGATCGTATCGCCTTCAGTAAGTTTTGAACTTACAATTTCTTGAGCCAAAGCATCTTCAATATATTTCTGAATTGCACGTTTCAAGGGTCTTGCTCCATATTGCTTGTCAAACCCTTTATCAGCAATAAAATCTTTTGCTTTTTCAGTTAAATTAAGCGTATATCCTAAGCCAGAAATTCGTTTTAAAAGATGATCTAATTCAATATCAATAATAGCATGAATATCTTCGCGTTCAAGAGTATTGAATACAATTACGTCATCAATTCTATTTAAAAATTCAGGAGCAAACGATTTTTTAAGCGCATTTTCAATCACGCTTTTTGCATAAGTATTTGCTTGATCTTTTTTTGATGATGTTCCGAAGCCAACACCAGAACCGAAGTCTTTTAATTGTCGAGAACCAATATTAGAAGTCATAATAATTATGGTATTTCTAAAATCAATTTTTCGTCCAAGGCTATCAGTAATATGACCATCATCCAATATCTGCAATAACATATTAAAAACATCAGGATGCGCTTTTTCAATTTCGTCTAAAAGAACTACAGAATATGGTTTTCTACGAATTTTTTCTGTCAACTGACCTCCTTCTTCATAGCCTACATATCCTGGAGGCGCACCAATTAAACGAGAAATAGCAAATTTCTCCATATATTCACTCATATCAATGCGTACAAGTGCATCATCGTTATCAAATAATTCGCGAGCCAAAACTTTTGCTAATTGAGTTTTACCGACACCAGTTTGTCCTAAGAAGATAAAAGAGCCAATAGGCTTGTTAGGGTCTTTAAGTCCAACTCTGTTACGCTGAATTGCCTTGACAACCTTTGTAACTGCTTCATCTTGACCAATAACTTTTCCTTTTATCAAATCTGGAAGTTCACTGAGACGAGCACTTTCTGCTTCTGCAACTCTGTTAACAGGAATCCCCGTCATCATAGATACTACTTCTGCAACATTATCTTCGGTTACAGTTTCTCTATTTAATTTAGAGTCTTCTTCCCATTGTTGTTGCGCAGTTTGAAGAGATAATTCTATTCTTTTTTCGTCATCTCGTAACTTTGCTGCTTCTTCATATTTTTGACTGTTTACAGCACTATTTTTCTCATCACGTACCTTTTCTAATTGTGTTTCAAGTTCCAGAACATCTTTAGGAACAACAATATTTGTAATATGAATCCGTGATCCTGCTTCGTCAAGAGCATCAATCGCTTTGTCTGGTAAAAAACGGTCTGTCATGTAGCGATTTGTCAATTTTACGCAAGCCTCGATTGCTTTATCTGTATAATCTACATTATGATGTGCTTCGTATTTATCCTTTATATTATGTAATATTTCGATAGTTTCTTCTACAGATGTTGGCTCGATAATTACTTTTTGAAAACGGCGTTCTAAAGCGCCATCTTTTTCAATATTTTGACGGAATTCGTCAAGTGTTGTTGCGCCAATACATTGAATCTCTCCACGAGCCAATGCAGGTTTCAGCATATTTGATGCGTCTAAAGAGCCTGTTGCTCCGCCAGCACCAACAATAGTATGGATTTCATCAATAAATAAAATAATGTCATCATTTTTTTCAAGCTCATTCATCAGTGCTTTCATACGCTCTTCAAACTGACCTCTATATTTTGTTCCGGCAACCAAACTTGCTAAATCAAGAGAGATAATACGTTTGTCAAAAAGGATTCTTGAAACTTTTCGTTGAACAATTCTCAATGCTAATCCTTCTGCAATAGCAGATTTACCAACTCCAGGCTCTCCAATCAGCATTGGATTATTCTTTTTTCTTCGGCTCAAAATCTGTGAGACGCGCTCTATTTCCTTTTTTCTACCAACGACAGGATCTAACTTATCTTCTTCTGCCATGCGTGTTAAATCACGTCCAAAATTATCTAAAACAGGTGTTTTTGATTTTGCTTTTGCTTTTTCTCTTGACTGCTGTTCAAATGGGTTTTGTTTTCCTTCGTCAAAATCATCATTTGAAGGTGTTTCAAAAGTTGGTGTAATAGTGATATTTTCTTCTATTTGATCTAAAAATAGTTGCTTGAATAACGATTTTACTTCTTCATAATCCACATTAAATTTTTGCATCAATTTTGTTGTTGGATCATTCTCGTTGCGGAGTACACATAATAATAAATGTGCTGTGTTTACAGAGTCACTTTGGTATAATTTTGCTTCTAAAAAAGTTGTTTTCAATGCTTTATCAGCTTGTTTTGTTAATGGAATATTTTGTTTGCTATTTATTGTGGCTACTGTAGGGCTTGCAGGGCTCATCAATTCTATTTTCTTGCGAAGATGCTCTAAATTCACTTCGAGAAGATTTAAAATTTCAATCGCTTTTCCTTCGGCTTTTCGCAACAAGCCAAGAACAAGATGCTCTGTACCGATGAAATCGTGTCCCAATCGAAGCGCTTCTTCTTTGCTGTATGCTATTACATCTTTAACTTTAGGTGAAAAATTACCATCCATATAGTAGGGTTTATTGTTTTAAAAATTTAATGATTGTTTTAAACTTTATTAATCTTGTATTCTGTAAAATTAATAGATTTTTTTGGTTATGTACTACAAAAGTAATACCTCTTTTCAAAGAAAGATAAAAAAACACTACAAATCACTATTAAAAGTGTAAATTTTCATGCCTTTTTAGGACTGATTTTTTAACAACAAATTGTTAATAACTATTGCGAAATAGCAACTATATTTTTTTTTCAAAAAGAGGTGAAATTGTATCTTGCTGTTCTATTTATTTAAACTAAAAAAATAAACAAATTATATATGGCGGACGGAGAAAAAGTAATACCAATAAATATTGAAGATGAAATGAAATCTGCATACATCGATTACTCGATGTCTGTGATTGTTTCAAGAGCACTTCCAGATGTGCGTGATGGTTTAAAACCAGTACACAGAAGGGTTCTTTTTGGTATGCACGAGTTGGGAATTAAAGCGACAGGATCCTATAAAAAATCAGCAAGAATTGTTGGAGAAGTTTTAGGAAAGTATCATCCACACGGAGATACATCAGTCTATGATTCTATGGTGCGTATGGCGCAACATTGGAGCGTTCGCTATATGATGGTTGATGGACAAGGAAACTTTGGATCTGTTGATGGTGATAGCCCTGCAGCAATGCGTTATACCGAAGTAAGAATGCAGAAAATATCGGAAGATATGCTTGCTGACCTAGAAAAAGAAACCGTTGATACTCGTTTAAACTTTGATGATACCTTATATGAGCCTACGGTTTTACCAACACGTATTCCAAACTTACTGGTAAACGGTGCATCAGGTATTGCCGTTGGAATGGCAACAAATATGGCGCCACATAATATTACGGAAGTAATTAACGGAACGATTGCATATATTGAAAACAACGATATAGATATTGATGAGTTAATGCAACACATCAAAGCACCAGATTTTCCTACAGGAGGAATTATTTATGGTTATGACGGTGTAAAAAGTGCTTTTCATACAGGAAGAGGACGTATTGTGATGCGTGCAAAAACACGATTTGAAGAGATAAAAGGACGTGAATGTATTATTGTTGATGAAATTCCGTACCAAGTGAATAAGGCAGATATGATTAAAAAAACTGCGGACTTGGTAAATGATAAAAAATTAGATGGTATTGCCAATATTCGTGATGAATCTGATAGAAAAGGAATGCGTATCGTGTATATCTTAAAACGAGATGCAATACCAAACGTAGTGTTAAACAAATTGTTTAAATACACATCTCTACAAACATCTTTTAGCGTTAATAATATCGCACTTGTTAAAGGTCGTCCAGAGCAATTAAACTTAAAACAACTAATTCATTATTTTGTGGAGCATCGCCATGATGTAGTTGTGCGAAGAACGAAATTTGATTTAAAGAAAGCCGAAGCAAGAGCGCATATTTTAGAAGGATTGATTATTGCATCCGATAATATTGATGAAGTTATTAAAATTATTCGTGCATCTTCAAATGCTGATGAAGCTCGTGAAAGTTTGATAAAACGTTTTGAATTAACCGAAATTCAAGCCAAAGCAATTGTAGAAATGCGTTTGCGTCAATTAACAGGATTGGAGCAAAACAAATTGCGTGCAGAATATGAAGAAATTATGAAAACAATTGAAGATTTGAAAGATATTTTGGCAAACGAGCCAAGACGTTATAAAATCATTAAAGATGAATTGGTTGCAATTGGAGAAAAATATGGAGACGAACGCCGTTCGGTAATAGAATATGCTGGTGGAGATATGAGTATTGAAGATATGATTCCAAATACTAAAGTTGTGGTTACAATTTCTCACGCAGGATATGTAAAACGTACAAATTTGGACGAATATAAAGTTCAAAATAGAGGCGGACGTGGTCAAAAAGGAGTGGCAACTAGAAACGAAGATTTCTTAGAGCATCTATTTGTTGCAACCAATCATCAATATATGTTGTACTTTACCAAAAAAGGGAAAGTATTTTGGATGCGTGTATTTGAAATTCCAGAAGGAAGTAAAACGTCCAAAGGAAGAGCGATACAAAATCTAATAAATATTGAAAATGATGATGTTGTAAAAGCATTCTTAGTTACGCAAGATTTAAAAGATGAAGACTATATAAACAATCACTATGTAGTAATGGTTACTAAAAAAGGACAAACAAAGAAAACTGTTTTAGAGCAATATTCTAGACCTCGAACTAACGGTATCAATGCAATTACTATTAAAGAAGGAGATGAATTACTAGAAGTTAAATTAACAGACGGAGAAAGTCAAATTATGATTGCTGCTAAGTCTGGAAAGTGTATTCGATTTGAAGAAGCAAAAACAAGACCTATGGGAAGAGGTGCTTCTGGAGTAAGAGGAATTCGTCTAAAAACAACTACGGATGAGGTTATCGGAATGATTTCAGTAAAAGAAGGTGATGGAAGTGATGTATTGGTAGTTTCGGAAAACGGATATGGAAAACGCTCTAGTTTAGAAGATTATCGTATTACAAATCGTGGAGGAAAAGGAGTCAAAACAATTAATGTTACCGAAAAAACAGGAGAATTGGTTGCCATTAAAAACGTAACAGATGATGACGATTTAATGATTATCAACAAATCGGGAATTACAATCCGTATGGCTATTTCAGATTTGCGTGTAATGGGAAGAGCAACACAAGGCGTAAAATTGATAAACATCAAAGGAAATGATTCTATTGCAGCAGTTGCTAAAGTAATGCATGAAGAGGAGTCAGAAGAAGAAGAAATCGAAGGTAAAGTTGAAGGTCAAACAGAAGTGCCAAATGAAAATGGCACGGAAATTGAAAATAATGATTCGAATGATAATAACAATCAAGAATAAAAATTTAAAAACTAAAACACAAAGTCATGATTAAAAAACAACTAATTGTGCTGTCATTATCTCTTTTTATAGGGATGACAACATTTGCACAGAAAAAAGAATTAAAAGCGGCTGATAAAGCTCTTAAAAAGAAAGATTATGCTGGAGCATTATCTGTAATTTCTCAAGCAGAAAGTTTAATTGCTAATGCTGATGCAAAATCTAAAGCAAGATTCTATTATATTAAAGGAATGGCTTTATATGGCAATGGAAATAATATAGAAAATAATGATAAAGCCGCTGAAGCATTTAGTACTTTATTAGATTTAGAAAAAAATGGAAGTGGAGCAAAGTATTCTGCTATGGCTGGGCAAATATTGAATGATATTATTATATCTATAAACGATCAAGCATATAAAGATTTTCAAAGAGCGAATGCAAATTCAGATGTAAATGATTATAAGAAATCAGCCGAAGGTTATTATAAAGTATATCAATTAAGTCCTACAGATACATCTACATTATATTCATCAGCATACTTATTGTATTATGCTAAGGATTTTGAAACGTCAATCAGTCGTTTTAAAAAATTACAAAATTTAGGTTTTACAGGAGTTTCAACTATTTATAACGCTAAAAATATTGTAAAT
>JAKITY010000036.1 GCA_021647835.1 Flavobacteriaceae bacterium
GATTTTTTTAGTAACATCAATAATTGAATCTGTATCACTGCTATATCTCCAACCAGAATTAGCCCAATCCTTACTAAAATCTGTTTGTGAACAACAAAGGTTATTTAGTAGTACGCATACTATTATAGTTAGTGCTGCTTTCATATTTTTAGACTGGTGTGTGTTTACTTATTATCTCCCAAATGGGCGGATTTATTTTCAAAATAGGTTGTTTAGCTGTTTGCTAACGATTTGAATATGGTGTGTTTGGCATTTCAACGCTACAAATTTTCAGTTTCGCTCTATTTTTATTTATTGCTATCATCTTCATTTTTAGCACTATCTGCCAAATGCACTATATTTTTTGTTGGCAACCGATTTACCTTTTAAATCCACCTTCTGAATGAATAATTTGCCCTGTAATCCATTCTGCATCTTCACTTGTTAAAAATCCAATTAATTTCGCTGTATCTTTCGGCTTTCCAATTCTATTCATTGGAAATTGATTTAATAATTCTTTTTTTAATTTCTTATCCATCCAACCTGTATCATTTGGACCTGGATTAACCGCATTAATTGTAATTCCTTTTGGTGCAATTTCTTGGGATAAAGTATAAGTCAAAGTTTCAATCGCTCCTTTTGTAATCGCATAAGCTATTTCATTCGGCATTTGACCAAGTGACTGTCCTGACGATAAATTTACAATCCTACCATTTTTATTAAAATCAAATTGTTTAATAAATTTAATGGTCAATAAAGTTGTCGCCTTTAGATTAACTTCATAGTGTTTATCTAATTCTTTCGCTGTCAAATTGTCTATCGTTGTTTGGGTGCTATAAGTCGCATTATTTACCAAAACTAATGGACAACCCAATTTATTTTTTACTTCTCTAAATAAAATTTCGATTGCATTTTCGTTTGATAGGTCTAATTCAATTTTTTCACATTTTACGCCAAATCCTCTGATTTCTTTTTGAATTAATTCTGGTTCGTTTCTATTCACTTTCCAAGGCATTTGGTTATCATATTCAGTCCAATAAGTGAAGAATATATCAAATTTTCTTTTTGCCAATTCACAGCAAATTGCTCGTCCAATTCCTTTCAATCGACTTACTCCTGTTATTATGGCAATTTTTCTATTCATAATATTTTCGTATTTTCTAATGGTTGCCAACTCCGTGATATATGCAACTCAATAGTTGCTTTCGTTATTAATATCAATTTTATATTTCAAGGCTTTATTAATATGCACCAACTTTGGGCTTGGTGTGTAACCCTATACTTTTTTGGCAGTAGTTTATTTACTACAGTAATAACCTATAAAATCTCCATTTAACTCTTTTATTATTAACAATCTATCCGTTATCCGCTGTTTTTATAAATAGTGCTATTGGAATTGTATTAGAATATAGATAGTGTCATTTTTAATTGTAAAATCCGAATCAAATGTAATTCCATCACCAATATGAAAACCATCTCTATATTTCCAAGCAGTATCTTCTATTGAGCTGCAAGAACTAAATGCAATTAAATAACACATTAAAAAAAAATATTTCTGAAACGGGTTTTAAAAGTCATTGTTCTTGTAATTTTCTTTTGATTAGAGTTTTAATGCTTTAGTTATATCTAAAGCAGTTTCAATATCATTTGCTAATTCTTCTATAATTTTTACGGTATCTAATTTTCCAGAAGGAAAAGAAAACAACCCATTATCGTTTTTTACGGCTAAATACATTTGTTGGTCTTGAAAAGATAAAAGGATGGGTTGATTAAATTTTTCTTTTAAGGCAACAATTCGTTCCATTAAAGCAACAGACAACACATAACGAGCCTCTACTTGATCGGTACTATACACTAAAAATTGATTCGTAAATCTAGGGTCTTCTAAATTTATTTTGTGTTCGTTTGTAAACTTAAAACTACTTAATCTATCTAATTTCACACTTTGATTATTGGTTAAAATTATGGTGTGTCCGTTTAACTTTTTCTTGAAACTTAACCAACAAAACATTCCTCTAAATGTGTAATATACATTGTCAGCAGATTTATTGGTAAATACATTTTTTAACACATATTGGTATAAAACTACAAGCATATTTAGTATTGGAACACGCATCAAAGTTCCTAAAAACTTGTTTGATATGTTTTCTTCTACAATACCTATATCTGCAATATTTATACTATTCTCATTTATTGAACTTCTTATTTGCCCATAACTATATATTGGTGAGTTTGTTTTTACCCACGCAAAGAGTTTGCTTTTGGCAATCTCTTTAACGGGTGCCGCTGCATTTTGTGTAAATTGCACTTTCGGGAATAGCAGTTGCACCATCTTGGAAATGGTTTCTGTTTCTTTTAGTTTAAACTTTTGAAATGCCTGCGTAAAAATGTATGTAGTTGGATATAGTAATACAACTAACCCTACAATAGGATATATATTAGCATACGGATTATTTTGAGTAGCCTGAAATTGTTTGAAAAAAGTTGAAAAATAATTTTCAGAATTCGGAAAATAATTCACGCCCATATTCAATAACATCAATACAAAATACATTCCTGTAATAAGCCACATTATTTTTTGAAAAAACAACATACGTTTTCTCTTTTTGTATATAGCACTTAATGCACCTTTAACTTCCGAATATACTTTTTGTATTAATAGACTATCCATAATTGCTTTTACCAGTTAATAGTATTCCAAGGGCTTTGGTCATTTTCTAAAACTTGTTTGTAAATGTGATATACTTCTTCTCTATAGGAAGTGTCTGCGTTTTGATGGGCAAATGCAAAGCCTATGATAAAACTCTTTCCAAATTCTTCCCAAGAAGAGAAGTTCTTTACTGCAAGTTCCTTAGCGAAATTTATAACTTTAAAGGCTTCTTTTTCTGTAATTATGTTTGCAGTAAAGGCTTTTCGGGCTTGTCCTACTAACATTGCCGCATCATAACCTATAATACCCAAATCCATTTCAGAATCAAAAGTGATTACCCCTTTTTGTTTGAGTTCGTTTAATGCCTTATTGGTTTTTAAGACTTTTAGGTAATTGAATGCTCTTTCGTTATCACCAAAATAATCTTTCATTAACGCATTCCATTGTTCTTCGGGTTGAGTTTTTATCATATTATAAATAAAGTCAAAGTACCAACGTCTTCCATCTTTCATAAAATACTCTGTCATAGCCCAATACCCTTCCTTGGTATCCATATACCATTCTTTTAAATAGCGATTTGCAGATTTAGGGTTCAAAAATGTTAAGGTATTTGTGTCTGCGCCCCACCATTCTGCTATTGGCGTGTAAAGTGAAATGGCAAATTGTTGCTCGTTAGTAAGCGTACTTTCTTGAGATTTTTTAAATTTTGCTGTTTTTAAATCGGCTTCATCATAGCCTTCTTTTGCTATTTTAAAATAGCGATAAGCGTAGGAAACAACACCTAAAACGAGTAATACATAGCCATACCACGGTAAATTTTCTAACATTTGCATAATTGTTGGTTTTTAATTGTTTAATAATTGATTAATATTTACTTCTTTTTGTTCTGCCTTTGGGATTTCTAAAAGCGTATCCTCTTTATCTTTTCTAAACCCAGCAATAATACTTGCAGGAAACATTTGTATTTTATCATTATAGCCAGTTACCGCTGCATTAAAGGCTCTACGTGCTGCGGAAATTTGATCCTCAATATCGGTTAGGTTATATTGAAGATTAAGGAATTGCTTATCCGCTTTTAAATCGGGATAGTTCTCTACGTTAATATTTAAGCCGCTCATTACCTTTGTTAATTCGTTGGATGCTTCAATTTTTTCGCTAGGTGCTTTCGCTTTTTCTGCTTGACTTCGCAACTCTGTTACTTTTAAAAGTATCTCTTTTTCGTTTGCTAAATACTTGTTAACCATTGCGACCAAATTCGGAATTAAATCGAATCGTTTTTTGAGATATATTTCAATACTACCAAAGGCTTGTGTTACTTGATTTTTTCTTGCAATTATTTGATTGTTTATCACAATTGCTACGATAACTACCATTACTAAAACGGCAATACTTATTATTAATCCCATATTTTATTGTTTAAATTAATTATTAATCCAGTCTATATGTTTCTTTGTTAGTCTTTTTGTTTTTTTATAGCAACTTCTATATTTTCTATTTCATTTAATAATTTTTCGGCTATTTCATTTCCTTTATTTTTATAAATACCTAGCCATTCCTTAGCCTTATTTATGTCTTTTTTTGTTCCTAAACCTTTGTAATACATCATTCCTACAAGTGCTTGAGATTGTAAATCTCCTTTTTCGGCACATTGTGTATAGAGTTCTAAAGATTTTTCTAAATCTACATTTGTACCTTCTCCATAGAAATACATATTTGCCAAATTAAACTTTGCGTTAGTATGTCCTTTCTCGGCACATTCATTATATAATTGAATTGCCTTTTGTTTATTAACTTTAACACCTTTTCCGTTGTGGTATGATAAGGCAAGAGCATATTTTCCTTCTATACTTCCTTGTTGAGCACTTAATTTATAATACTCAAATGCTTTTGTATGGTTTTTTTCAATACCAACACCATAGTTATACATTTGACCTAAATCAAATTGGGCCTTGGCATCTCCTTCATTCGCTTTTTTTGTATTCTCCTTAAAAAGTTTTATTCTACTTTCTAAAACAGTTTCCTTTATTGTTTTATTGGATGCTGTTGAATCTTTCTTTTGACTAAAAACTTTAGGCGTTAATAGTAGCAATGCTATTATAATAATGTGGTTTACTTTTTTCATTTCTATTTCTCGGACTTTTTTCATTTTCAATTTTCTTGTCTATCAATCCTTTCCAATTTAATGGAATGTTTTTATCTCTCATATTCCAAGTTCTTTCTGGACAAAATCCATCACAACGTTATTTGTCCAAATTGATTTTTATAAATTCCTTCTTTATAATCCCAATTGTTAATGAAGGAAAAATCTTACTTTTCATTCCTTTTTTTTTATGCACGCCAATGTTGGCAGATTAAATAGACATCTTTTTTATTAGACTATTACTAATTCTACAATCACAGTAAAATAATCAATTTTATTTCTATCGGTTTCCAACTTTACACCTATTAATTCATTTTTGTCTTCAACTTCTGCTGATCCATACATACTAATTATTGCGGTACAGTAAGGATCCATTTTTTTAAATTGAAAATGTTCAAATCCGCCAAATTTTCCAGCGTTATCCCATCCACAACAAGTCCATTTTAGTTCTCCCATTTCGTAATTCTCTACTAAAAAGTCTTCTACCTCTTTTGATTTCTTCCCACTTACTCGATATGTTGCTCTTATTTTAGTTTGATTATTTTCAATTACTTCGCATTTTAAGAATTTTAATCCCTTTGGCTTGGTTGCATATGCTTTGAGTATATCTCCATTTGTAGATACTAATAACTCCCATTTATTTGGGATTAATTTTTGAATTGAATCGTCTTTAACCACTAATTTTATTGTTCCCGATTGACTAAAAGAAGACAAGTGTATTATCAATATTGCTATAGTAATTAGTGTGTTTTTCATTTTATTCATTATTTTTATTTGCGCTTTTTTCAGTTTGTGCTGACACAAAATTTCCAATTAGAGTTATTATTGCTATTCTTAATGTTTTTTCATATTTGATTGTGGTTTAATTTATTTACTCTTCATTTAAATCCGTCTTTATTGAACTTATTAAAGTTATATTTTTCAAATTATATTTAAAAATGTCCGTTTGAGTCCAAGCCTTTCTACTTGATTCTCTCACATTTATTCTGTACGCCTTATAATTTATTGTAATTGTTTTATTGTCTTTATCCGTAAATAGGGTAATTTTATCAAATGTAGTTTGTATAGTTGCTGTGAATGGCATCGTTACGCAACGCTCTAATTTTTTTAAAGCAACTGTGTCTGTTGAAAACCATTTTTGTAAAAATCCCAAATGCTTATCAGAACATTGGTAGCCTAAATCTAATGCCTTTAAAATTTTACATTTTAAATTACTTCTATTTTCATTAGGTTTTTCTCCGTCCCACCAACATTCATTTCCTATAAAAGTGGCAACATAACCCAATGCTGCCTTTTCTTGATCGTTAATGGAACTATAAAAATACTCATTGATAAAAATTGAATTAATTTTTTGATTTGCTTCTTGGTTAAATTTATCTGCTCGCCATAAAAATTTAATTGGTTTGTTTTCGGATTGTATTTTTTCTGCATCAATTGCTCTTTCGCTAAAATCGAGACGTTCTCCGTCTCCAGCAATAGATATACTGTGCATTTTCCATTTAACTTTTATAATATCTCCATATTTAAAATTATATTTTTCATTATTATACCATTCCCAATTATAAATTAACGAGACACTCTTTCCATTCTTTTCTCCTAATAGCATAAAATAATCGTAATTATCATCATAGGCCGTAAACACTATTGTATCTGTATATACCTGATTTAATAAAATAGTTTCATTAGGTTTTAAATTGCTGGTAAATTTGGTTTTAGGCTCATTAACAGTTTTGAAAGAACTTGAATCTTTAACTTTTTGAGGCGAAACGACTATTTGTTTATTATCAATTTTTGAATTATTAATAATTGCCTTTTTTTCTTTTGTACCTTGAGAACAAGAGATGAATATAAGTGCTATTAAAATATATTGAATTTTCATTTTTTTTTGTTTTATTCTAAACAACGTTAAAGTTGTTTGGTAGATTTTCTGCATGTTATATGTTTTAAACTTTTATTATTATACAATAAGCCTTATTCTTCTTCTTTTATATTTATTGTTTCTTCTATCGTATAGTTATATGTAATACTACTGTTTTTCAATAAATTTTGATTTATTAGTCCGTTTTCTAACCTATTAAATATAACCTTTAAGTAATTTGTAACTGTTAGTGAGTCTTTAAAAAATGATTTAGAGATTGTATGTTTTCCGCTTTTTGTGTTTATAGTTTCCTTAATTCTTGCTTCTGCAATCCTGCCTGCTGAATGTTTTTTACTATTATTTTTAAGATGTACTGATTTCAATATCTCTAATGTCGTAGGCGTATTGATGTTTTTCCACTCTAAAGTAAGGTCTTCATTGTTATAATTTGTTTTAGGAATATAAAACTTAGCACTATCACTTCTCTTTAAGGGTTTAAGAAACGCTAAAGGATGTTTTGTGCTATCGGGCAAGATAATTTCAAAATAATACGAGTTTCTACGTGCTAAATTAGTGTCTCTATAAAAAGATGTTTTTGTATAATAAAGTTCTTGTTTTACAAATAATTCTAATGGTTCGCCGTTTAATAAAATTTTAATTTTCTCATTGATTATTTGCTTTTTACCATCGGATAAACGCACTTTTATTTCATCTAATAAATTCTCTTTATTACCATCTTCAATAAAAATATGTACTTTAAATTTGCTTATGTTTTTAGTGTCTTCATCTGAAAGTGTTGACACATCACAAGCACTAAAAATAAATAAGATACATAGTATGCTGTAATATTTTATTACAGTAAATGTTAACTTCGTATTTTCTTTAATTGATATCATTGTATGTTTTTTTCGGACTTTATTAATCTGTATTTACTTTGGGCTTATAACTCTTATTGTTTCTTGAAATGAATGTATTTTTCTCCACAATCATATAATTTCACATAATAATTCATTGAATTTCCATAATTTTGAATAATTATTTCTTCTGAATTATACTGACATTCAATTCCAATTTTTCGTTTTCCTATCTTTTTTAGTTCTTTATATTTTTTTGATTTTTCTATATCTTCTTCTGGTAAACTGACATCAAAATAATCTTCGGCATATTCTATATTTTCAAGGTTTATATAAAGATTATCTCCTCTTGAAAAACTAACTTTTCCTTTTAAACTTCTATCATTCGATTTATAATTGTAATAATATTCGCCTTTTGATTTAAAAAACGAAAGCGTTAAATCGCAATTTGAATTATAATACCTTCCTTCTAAGTTTGTTGGTAAAGGACTTATTGCAATGCTTGTTTTTTCTATAATTAATGGGTATTCTTTTTTGCTTTTAGCGTTAATCCACTTTCCATTAATGCTAGATTCACTAATATTTCCTTTTAATATTGCAAGCGTGTCCTTTTTAAAATCTAATTCGTAAGCGATTAAACTATCGCCTTTTACATTTCCAACAACGTTAATGTCTATACCATTTTTTTTATAAAAATAAAACCCTGATACATTACCATTGTTATTATCTAAATGAAATAAAACATCTAAATTAGTTCCAATCTTTCCTTTATAATTGCCTAAAACAACTTCTTTGTTTAACTGCACGAAAGGTTTATCCAAGTCATTAGTATTTGATTTCTTCTGTGAGCAAGAAGTTAATATTATAATGATTGATGTAAATAATATGTTTTTCATTTTTTTGATAACTAATTTTATTTCCACCACTCATCAATTTCCATTGGTTTATAATCTGACCAACCTTTATCAAAATATTTTTCGTTGGGCGAAAATTCGCCTGCTCCAATATCAAAATCTCGATTGGAATTAGGAACTCTATAATCTGCCCAATTACAAATTTTTTCTTTTTTACTTGTGTAACTTTTCCAAATCCCTACAAAGGCATTGTTTGTATATCCGTCTGAAATGAATTCTATATTATCGTATTCGATTTGATTTTCGGAATTTAAATACCATTTTGAATATAGTTTGCCCTTAAAAATTCCGCTATGTTTTTGTTCTGAGTTTTCTTTAAACTCGTAATTTGCAATTAAAATTCCCTGTGATTTAATTCCTTTATCAGCATATTCATCGTCAACTCCAAAGTGAAATTTTTTAACTTCTTTTATTTCTGTGAGCGTTATTATTCCGCTAAAATCACAGATTGTGCCTTTAACACAGGATTTTCCTAATACAAAATATTCATTTGGATTAGTTGTGTCTTTTTTTATTGAAATTAGTTTAATTTTTATTCGCTGGTGTTCTTTTCCAATAATGCCTAAAACGCTATTATTTTCTGTTTGAGTCCAACTGTTTGAAAAGTTAAAATGATTATAGTTACCTAAAACATTTTCAGATTTTAGTTCACTTTCAAGTAAAAAGGTAGTCAAAAAAATTTCATTTGATTGCGCAATCGCTATGTGTGTAAAAAATAAGAATGTCCAGATTAATAATTTCATTTTTTTTATTTTTTGTACTATTTATCGCTAAGGTTTGACTCAACTGCTTTTCTTTTAATTATTCCGATTACTAATATTACAATCAGTATCAACCCAATAAGTACGACAATTCCAGATACCATTTTTGCTTGTTCATTATATACAACTCCTTCTTCAGTAGAGAAAAACTTGCCTTCTAAATTGTAATCAAGATTTGCTCTTTGAATAAAAATCCAAAGAAATAAAGAAGTGATTATTCCAATTATTATTAATATATGGCGTATGCACTTCAATTAATAGTTGTTTTTAATTTTGCTGGCAATGACTTTTATACAAAGGAAAAATACTTTTTACTTGTTATTCTATTTACCTAATTGCTATTTTTTCATCACTTTATATGTCGAAAATTCTCCTTTTTCATTTGAAATTTTAACAAAATAAACCCCTGACTTACCTTTTATATTTAAAATGATATTGTCAATTGCTTCATACCTTTTAGTTAAAATAGTTTGACCAAGTACGTTTTGGATACTTATTGTAATTACTTCATATTTTTGAGCGAACTTAATATTCAACTTATCAGAAATAGGATTTGGAAATATGTTTAATTGGCTTTTAAAGAAATTTTCAACATTTAACACTGAACAATCTACTGAAGGAGTTGGAAAAGCAGATGCAGTAATGTTTAAAGGTCCTGAATTAGTTTGATTTGCTCCCCAATTTGCTGGATTATTGATTAGAGCCCGAAGTTCATTTGCTGTACCAGTTAGTGTTCCATCATAATGAGTATTGTCTAACTCTGGTCCTGGTGCTGGATGAAGTGATACACAATTTATTCCGTTTGTTAAACCCAAAGGTAACATTGATGAGGATCCATTAATAGTAGATACTCCATTATTCCATGTAGTTGTTGCATTGTAATCTGATGCGTTATAGTCCGCATGAACACCTGCAATAAAAACTGGGGAAGAAGGCTCAACACCTGAACCACCACGATATGCTAATACTTGATCGCCTCCAGATTGACTCCAGTTACCAGATTCTATTGTAGCACTGCCACCACCCGTAACGGTAAAGGTGTTTGCGCTAACTTCATTTATGTGAATAATTGTTCCGCAAGCAATTCCTCCTGCTGGAGCAATATATAGCATCTGACCTTCTCCATTTGAATACCATGTATTTCCTGCTCCATCCCAACCTTTATCAGTAAAATAAATTTCTTCATTTGCTGGAATATTTGTTAAAGAAATCCATGTAAATTGATCTGTAGCATCTTCGTGATAACCTATAAAAGCAATGTCGCCTGAATTTAACGTTTGTGCATTTAATGTTGAATTACCCAAAAAAAATAATGAGCAGATAAGTAGTGTTTTTTTCATAATGTTTTATGTTTAAGATTAATTTGGCAATAATAATAATATGGTTATAAAACTATTTTTTTTAATCCTGTTTTATTCTACTGTACTTTATTTAAAGAACTTACATTTAAGTTTTCTTACTTTTAAGAAAAGGTTTATTGATAAAATAATTCCTAATTATATTAATATAGAAATTATGATTTTCATTAAGCAGAAATTTTATTAAATACCTTCTCCATTTCTTCAAATGCCTTTTTTTGAGAAGAAGCAAGTACTGCTTGTTTTATTGTTCCTGTAATAACCTCTAATATATTTCTACGTGCTTTTACGCTTTTTCCAAAGTATGCGTGCATCATTTTGTTTGGTATAATATAATTGATTTTTACGGTATTATCATTTACAAAAAATACTTTTATTGCATGCATAGAACTTTTCTTTACAACAATACATTGCTCCATTTGTCCGTTGGCATCTGTTCTGTGTTCCCAAATATCATATTCTTTAGAATACTCATAGTTTGAATCTTTTTTTAAAAATTCATGTAGTTTATCTAAAGAGTTGTACTCGTTTTTTATTGTGATTAAGTTTTCCATTTGTTTAAAATTTCTGTTTTTTTAATAGTAAGCAAACCACCCCTTATCTTAAAAAGTGGTTTGCTTCTGTTTAGTTCTATTTTAAAAAGTTGTCCAAGCTCTAACAGCACGAACTCTCGCCGAGTTTGCTTTTAAATTTAATGCTTGAGTTCCACTTCCAAAAAATTGATAATATGCATTATTAAGATTTCCATCTTGTTGAGTTGAAGTCCAATACCAATGAATATCAAAATTAGTTCCACCATTTACAGTTGATGTAGCATTAATAATTGCTTTATTTATATACACTTCATTCAATTCATTCTGAGATGGCAAAAACCAATCGGAAAACCCATTCAAAGATAAATCATCACATACCTGTGCTGCATAAGTTCCTGCTCCTTGACTGCTTACAATTGCAGTAGTATTTGCTTGTCCTGTACCAATAGCCGTAGCTATAGCACCTGTGTCTGTATTAGGACCGTCATTCCATTGTATTGATGATGTTGTTCCTAAATTATTTATTGAGACTACATAACCTTCGTTATTAGCTGCATTTACCCAAAAAATAACACCTCCAAATTTAAATTCTCCAATTTCATGTAAATCAATTAAATCAATTGTAACTGTTGCTGTTGCTGTATTTAGAGTGCCAACAGCGGAAATAGCTGCCGTAATTACTGGATTAGTTTCAAAGTCAAATAGAGTGGCATCGGCAACGGTCAATTCTCCAGTACTTGAATTTATACTTAATGCTCCTGCTGGTGTTTGAGAAGTAATACTAAAAACTCCGCCTCCATTATTTGATACAGTATCAACAACTTGCCCATTGGTTGGGTTTTCATCAAAATCAATAGTTAAATCCTGAACTTCAACCAAATCGTTAAGATTAATAGTTACTGTTCCTGTTGCTGTGTTTATAGCATCAGTAACCGAAATAGTTGCCGTAACTATTGGGTTTGTTTCAAAATCAAACAAAGTAGCATCGACAACCGTTAATTCTCCTGTATTTGAATCTACGCTTAATGCTCCTGCCGGTGTTTGAGATGTTATACTGAAACTTAAAGTTCCACTTCCATTAGTTGTAGTTACAGTATCAACAGATTGCCCATTGGTTGGGTTTTCATCAAAATTAATAGTTAAATCTTGAACGGCTAATTCAGTTGCGTTAGTGAGGTTAACTGTTACTGTTCCTGTATTTACAGCATCAACAACTGAAATAGTTGCCGTAATTACTGGGTTTGTTTCAAAGTCAAATAACGTAGCATCGGCAACTGTTAATTCTCCTGTATTTGAATCTATGCTCAATGCTCCGGCTGGTGTTTGAGATGTTATACTGAAACCTGAAGCCACTCCAGTTCCTTCAGTTTGTACAGTACCAACTGCTTGTCCGTTGGTTGGATTCTCATCAATAGTTACCACTAAGTCTTGTACGCTTATCGGTACAGTATCATCATCTTTACTACAACTTGTTAAAAATAAGGCTGTTGCTATAAAAGTAATGCTTAAGAGGGTTTTGAAATTTTTCATGTTTTTGGGTTTTAAATTTAATTGTTTATTTATTTTTAATTCTCACTTTTATAAAATGTCAGTCGCTGTATCTTCTTACTTTGGTTTTAACAGTATTAATTAACTATGATTTTTTTAGTAACTATTCCTTTATCAAAATCTAACTTTAAAATATAGACGCCGCTTGCTAAAAAGGTTGTAGGTATTCTATTATTTATACCTGTAGATACTTTGCCACCAAACATATTGTAAACAGCATAGTTTTGTAATGTGATGTTATTAGAATACGTTACTTTTAACTCATCCGCAGTTGTAATTACAGTTATATCATTTGCTAATTCAAAGTCTGATGTACTTAATGCACCTTCTGTAACAGGATTAAAGCCTGTCCATAATGCTCCAGCATCGGTAACGTATGCTCCCATAGTGCCAGTTGGTATTTGTAAATGGATTGCACTACGATTTACTGCAAAAGTATCTGTACTGCCTCCTGTAATAATAGTTGGAGGTGTTGTGCTTTCAGAAAAAACATCAGTTAAAGGGTTATTTAGAAAAGCAGAATGACCAATACTGGTTACATTACTTGGGATAGTAACAATCGTCAAATTATTACCTGCAAAAGCACCAATGCCAATATTGGTTACACTATTTGGAATGATAACACTCGTCAAATTATTAAGTGCAAAAGCACCTGCATCAATATTGGTTACACTATTGGGAATTGTAACACTCATTAATGATTTGCTTTGAAAAGCGGAAACACCAATATCTACAACACTAAAATCCGTACAAGCGCTATTGACAGAAGTAGGTATAGTAACAGCAGTACCTCCAGCAGTATTATAATCTGTAACAGTTACTTCATTATTTGGATTAGGAAGAATTTGATACGTTATATTATCAACTATAAAAGTAGCAGAAAACCCTTCTGCAACACTTCCAAATCCTGTCCATAATGCGCCCGCATCAGTAACATAAGCTGCTATTGTACCTGTTGGTATGGTTAAGTTAATACCACTATTGATAGAATTAAAAGAGCCACTAGGACCATTAGTAATAATCGTAGGAGGTATTGTAGCTTCCGAAATAACACAAGTTAATGGATTACCAGAAAAAGCATTAGGCAAAATACTTGTTACACCACTTGGAATAGTAACACTTGTTAAGTCATTATTTCTAAAGGCACTACTTCCAATACTTATTACACTACTTGAAATAGTAATACTTGTTAAGTCATTATTTCTAAAAGCGTGGGCACCAATACTTGTTACACCACTTGGAATAGTAATACTTTCTAAAAGATTAAATCCAAAAGCACTAATACCTATACTTGTTATTGTATTAGGAATTACAACACTTGATAATAAATTATAACTAAAAGCACTCGTACCAATAATGGTAACACTATTAGGAATAGTAACACTTGTTATTTGATCACCTGTTGACACATTGCCTTGGAAAGCATTATTACCTATATGTGTAACATTATAAGTTACGGAACTATAATCTACAGTAGCAGGAATATTAACTATTGCGCCACCATTGGTATAGTCATAATCAGTAATTGTAACATTAGTTGTAGAAGGAATTACTTCATAAGTTATAAAATTATCTGTAAAAGTTTGCGAATACCCTATTGTAACTGTGAATAGCGTAATTAAAATAAGTAGTTGTTTTTTCATAAGAAACTTGTTTTGTATTCCCCTTGAAAAAGGGGAACTGATTAAATTAAAGGTTAAATTATATTTGTTATTTAATATTTCATTTTTATAAGTTCTCCATTTAACTTATAAGAAAATCTAAATGAAGTACCCCCGTTTTCTGGTTTAAGGTTTACATTATACTCAGCTTTAGTTATATCTCCATTTTTAGGAAGATACACAAATGCCGTACTCAAAGTAGGGTTTTTAATATTTTTTTCAGCGGTTAATTGTTTCATAGATTTTTCGACTAATTCGCCTAATTTTGAAAGGTTAATTTTATCATTTAACTGAAACATAAAATCTGAGGCTTTACTTCCTTCTGAAACTGTAAGGGTAATCTCTGAATCTTGCTTCCAAGTATTTTGAGACGAAGTCCATTGTCCCATTTTTAAAGATTCGGGATTATCGGTAACTGTTACGCTAATAATATTTCCTATAGACTTGTTGTAGGAAATTGCTAAATCGGTATAATATGCGTTTTCGCCAAATTTGCTTTTAATTTCTTTTTCTATTTCATCAAATCCTTCTGCATTGGCTGACTGTTTACTGGTTGATCCTCCGCAAGACATTAGAGTTGTTGCTATTATTGCTACTATTACTGTAAATTTTAATGTTTTCATTTTAGTTTGTTTTTAGTTTGTTTTTAGTTTGTTTTTAGTTTTAAAATAAAAAAGGTTGATAATTACTTCTATAGCCTTTAATCAAATTTAATTACTCATTTTTTTCATTGTTTCCATAAAGAAAAAATAAAGCACCGCCTCCAAGTATTAAGAGCAATCTTATTACCCAACCAATAGCACTTCCCCAAAGGTTTATCCAAGCAAGTAGTCTGATTTCATAATTAAAGAGAGAGAGTACAATAGACATAATACCCATTGCAGCAATTAGTAAGCCTCCTTGACCCAATTTTGATTTAATATTTTCCATATATTGTTTTATTGTTTTGAACAAAAGTATATGGTAATAACGGATAAGAAAATAGAGAATCTATTTTCTATGGGTAAGAATAAATATACGTGATACTTGAATAAATATCCGTAAAAAAGTAAAAGGCTTCGTTTATTGAAATACGGAACTAGTTTTTATTCCAATTTAAAAATGTCGCTAAAAAAGATTCTTTTTTTCGAGAAGATACGGGTATTTTTTTTCCATTTTTTAAATGAATAAGACCAGATTTGTCATACTTGTCTATGAATTTTAAGTTAACCATAAAGGATTGATGTGGGCGAATAAAATTAGCGGCAGAAAGTCGCTCTTCAAATTCCTTTAAGGTTTTTGATACCATATATTTTTTATTATCACTACAATAAAAGGTAGTATATCCTTTATCGGTTTCGCAAAATAGCAGTTCGTTCAAGTCAATTACTTGAAAAGTATCGTGGAGAGATAGTATTAATTTACTACCTTCATTGTTCCACACCTCTTTTACATTTTTTATTTGCTGTCTTTGTTCTTCAATAGGTAACTTTTCTACTTTTTGTAGTGCTATTTGAAGTTCATCTATATCTACAGGTTTTAAAAGATAATCTACTGCTCCAATTTTTAAGGCTTGTAAAGCGTATTCTTCATACGCAGTAATAAATATAACTTTAAACGATAAATTTTCTGTTTGTTCTAAAAAATCGAAAGCAGTCCCGTCTAAAAGATTAATATCTAAAAATATCAGTTCTGGCTTACAAGCATTTGCTACAACAACAGCATCTTTTACAGACTCACATTCTCCTATTACTTCTATTTTAACATCTATTACTTGCAATAAATTAAGTAAACCTTTTCTAATATATGCTTTATCTTCTACTATTAGTGCTTTCATATGCTTATATATTTTTTTAGTGGCAACACAACACATTGTTTGCTTTTAATCATTTTCTTGTGTGATACAAATTTTAACATGATTGTTTCACGATGTTACTTCTATTTTATAAGGTATTACTAAGGTAACTATTGTTCCTTGTTCATTATATTTTCGTCTATCTTCAATAACAAGCGAACCTTCCATTTTAAAATCTTTGGATAATATTTTTAATCGTTCCGAAGTTATGGTTGTCGATAATGATTTTTTCTTTAGAGTTTTTTTCTTTTTTTTAGAATCAATACCAATTCCATTATCAGTAATAGTACAAATTAAATTTTTATTTAAATACTTTAGGTAAATATCAATTATTTTCTTTCCTTCTTGATTTTCAAAACCATGTTCTATAGCGTTTTCAACAAATGGCTGAATTAACATTGGTGGAACTTTGAATAACGGTATATCGATAGTTTCATCTATAATAACACTGTATTTATAAGAATCGTTTTCTAAATTTTGAAGTGATAAATAATTACTCACAGCAGTTAATTCTTGAGAAAGCAATACCGTTTTATCCCTAGA
This sequence comes from Flavobacteriaceae bacterium, assembly GCA_021647835.1. Classification (GTDB taxonomy): domain Bacteria; phylum Bacteroidota; class Bacteroidia; order Flavobacteriales; family Flavobacteriaceae; genus Urechidicola. The sequence goes on from JAKITY010000036.1 coordinate 16,634, forward strand.
GTTCTCTAATATAATTCGCAATAATTTTGAGAATTTTGATAAATAGGAAACAGACTTTTTCTCTTCTTTATTTAAAATCATGCCTTGTAATACCGAAAGCGAATTAAATATAAAGTGTGGTGTCATTTGCGAACGCAATAACTTTTGCTCTATTACAATATTTTTGGTTTTTGATTTTTCATTTTTTAATCTTAAATAAAAAATAATTGCTGCTAAAATTAAAATCATTGATAAAAAAGCAATTACTCCAAAAAGTAAATTTCGTTGCGATTTTTCTAAATCTTTATTAGTGGCTGTTACTGTTTTAGTTAATTTTAACTCTCTAAGACTTGCTGAGTCTAATTCCTGCTTGTATTTGTATTCATATTCTAATTGCGTAATTTTTTCAATATTTTCTTTATTGAAAAGGCTGTCATTTAACATTTTAAATTGCTGATGACTCAAAAAAGCTTTTTTATAATTACCTGTTTTGCTATAAATTGTTGCTAAAATATTTTCTGATAGTTTTTGCTGCACTAAAAGTTCTAATTCTTTTGATAATTTTTTCCCTTCTAAAGCATGATATAATGCTTTAGAATAATTTTTAAGAGCAACATATGTGTCTGCTAAACCAATATGTGCATGGCACATATAAATTTTGTCCCCTATAGATTGACTTAATTCTAAACAGGTTTTGTAATTCTTTAAAGCTTTTTTTGGGTGTCCCGTTGAAAGACGTAAACCTCCAAGTTGAAAATTACCTTCACTCAATAATAATTTATCATTAATTTCTTTGCTTATGCTCATCGACTCTGTCATAAAATCTAATGCTTTTGAAAACTCTTTCAAATCAGCGTAAACAGCTCCTATGTTAATTAAGCATCTTGCTATAAGCACTCTGTTTTCCAATTCTCTACCTAGTTCTAGAGATTCTTCCAAATACCTAAGTGTCTTATCATACTGCTTCCATTCATAATAGACAGCACTTATATTAGAAGTTGCTGTTGCTATCCCACTCTTGTTATTATCTTCTCTATGAATAGATAGACACTGTTTAAAATATTTTAAAGCCTCTGTATATTTGCCCTGGTTAAGGCAAATAGCACCGATATTATTTAAAGCCCTTAAGCCTAGTTTTTTTTGACCTAATTGTTTTCTAAGAGCATGTGATTTTTTAAAAAAAGTAAGTGCATCATCTAAATTCCCTTTTGAATAAGAGATCATTCCTATGTTATTTAGCATAAAAGCCTGTTGCTTTAAATTACCTTTTTTTTTGCTATAATTCAAGACTTTTCTATAATATGTTAATGCTTTATCTACATCATTTTTATAATACGCTACATTACCTAATGCAGTATGTGAAGCATTAATACCAGCCTGATCGTTTATTTCTTCATATAGTTTAAGCGCTTTCAAGGCATCTCTTTCAGCTTCATTCAATTCTGAATTTCTTCGATGATTATGACTTAATCTTACAAAACTTTTTGCCTCACCTTTTTTATAATTCAGTTTCTTTGCCAAACTATTTGCTTCTTGAGCTTTTTCATTAGATTTTTTGAAGTCAAAACTAAAGTAACTGAAGGAAAGTGCGTTTAATAAATTAACTTTGGCAGTATCATTCTTTTTATGTTGCAGTAATTCATTTTTCAAACTATCTATAACTTTCTCCTGTGAAAAAATAAGTGTCTGTAATAACAGCGAAAAAACTAAAATTGGTATTTTGATGTTTCTCATAAATTAGCAACTGTTTTTAACTCTTTGAAGTTTGTTTTATAATGTAATTCCTACGTCAAATATAGTCGTATTTAAACTATTCTTTTTATTAAAAATATAATTTTGAACATTAAAATACACAATAAGACATAGCGAATCTTTTTTTGAAGGGTTTCAGGCAATAAGCGTTAGGATTGACTTAATATTCGTTACCGTTTTATTTTAATTATTTTCTGAAATTTTATTAGCGATGTTATTTAATAATTTTACTCTTATGGTATCTTTTCCTCTATGAATGTAGTAATTGATTTTATAAACTATCTGTTTTTTTATTTTGAGATTGCATGTTTCCTGTAAGAAATAAGATTTGCTAAAACTACTAATTTTAGATTCGTA
>JAKITY010000037.1 GCA_021647835.1 Flavobacteriaceae bacterium
GAAGCGAAAATATACTATGCCAGGGAGTATGGTGTAGATGAGGAAAGAATTTATGTTGTTCCAAATTATGCAGACATTCACACATTAAGCAAATTTAACGAAGATGTGGAAATAGCAAAAAAACACTCATCAAAATTTACCCTAACCTATTTTGGTGACACAGGGTTAAGAAGGGGTACAATGACCATAATTGAAACTGCAGATATACTGAAGACACATGAAGATATTCAATTTGTTATTATTGGTGATAGCAAAGAGCAATCAATTCTGGAAAGGGAGTTACAAAATAGAGAATTAAGTAATGTAGAACTAACTGGCTATTTGCCCTTCAATAAATTTATTAATTATGTTAAAACTTCACAAGTTGGTTTGTGCCCATTTCTTAAAAACATTCACCATGATACAACTTATGCTAATAAAATGTTTCAAACCATGTATTTTGGAAAACCCATAATTGCAAGTAATTGCACCTCACAGGAAAATTTACTTATTAAAGAAAACGCTGGACTAATATTCAATTCTGGCGATGCGAAGAATCTGTCGAAGCAAATATTAGAATTGAAAAAAGATGAAAAATTATATTCTCAAATGTCCAAAAATGCAAGAGATTCAGTAGTTAATAAATACAACACAGATGTTGGTAATGCAACATTGCTTAAACTTTATAAATCGATTGAAAAGCAGATAAATGGATAATAAAAAAGTTTACGAAAACTTCGATTGGGGTGAATTTAAGTATAAAGCCCTTGAGGATAAAGTAAAACGTATTGTAGAATCGATTCCCAATCAGGTAGAGTCAATTGTTGACATTGGTTGTGGTAATGGTTTAATCACAAACATTTTAGGTCAAAAATATGATGTTACGGCTGTTGACAGAAGTGAGCATGCACTAAGTTTTGTTAAGACAAAAAAAATAAATTCCAGCAATAAATTTTATGTGTTTGTTCTACGCAACTTATCTTCTGTTTAATTTTATTTGACTAAAATTTTGCTAAAGTAAATTTTGTGTTTTTCATAATCTAATCAGCCGTTTCCAATTCTGTTCTATTAAAATTCGGTTTAAATTTTCTCGGCGCTTTCGTTACGTACTCTTTTTTCAATTGAAAATAAAATATTGACCCTAAAATTGGAAAAAATAAAACCGCTAAAAGCCAAAAAGTATTCATACTTCGATTTTTAAACCTTGACCTTACAATATCAATAATTGCCCAAAACCATAGTATAATGGTTAAAAGTCCAAATCCGATAATTAATGTTGTTTCCATTATTTTTTTTAACTATCTTTCTTATTCAACACAATGTATTATATCAAATTGTATAGAACACACTTTATAACTCTTTATTTGAGTAGAGCATAGAGGGTTTTCATCACCACATTTCTACTCTACTCAGATAATATAGACAGAACTCTTATGTTTTGTTTATTTTAAACGCTTTTCGAGTTGGTTTTATTGTTTTGTGTTGAACTTAACTATGGCTATGGAGTTGGAGTGGTAATGGCATTATTACAACTTATAAAACAAGCCAATGTAATAGCTACAGTGCATCTCCATCCAGAAATTCTACACATTATGAAGCATCCTAAATCTTGGTTGCAAGCGTTAGTGGCTATTTGAATACATGCTGCTGTTGAGCCACCCATACAACTAACTGCTTAATGCATATCCCTCATTTGAGTCATTCTCTTTAAAGTACTCAGAATTGACGATTCTTCCATCTTTAGCCACATCCAAAGTTAGTACTTTTTTTCGATTATTTACATCTTTATAAATGATTTTTTCTGACTCAAGGTTTATAAAAATAATAGGCGTTAATTCAAAAGAAACTTTATCTCCATATGCTACTAATTTATCTTCCGAATTCTTCATTGGGATTAAGTACACATTAACATTTGCTTTTTCATCCCAATAACTCTCAATATTCCCATTGAAATTGACATCCTTGGCGTGGTTAAATTCTTTAATTTTTAATTTGTCATTACTTTTAATTTCTAACGCCTTAGCCCATACGCTTGTTGAGGAAATAAATAGAGAGCAGACTAATAGTAAAATCCTTGTTTTTTTCATAATTGATGTTTTATATAGTTAGTAAATATTTTGACACAAAAATCAACATTGTTTGTAGAGTTCCTAATTCGTTTTAATTATAATTTATTACTTTTACTTATAAAAGTATAAATAAATGAATACTACTACTATTGTAAAAAAATACGAACAGAAAGAGAAAGTTTAAATTATTCTCAAGAATATATGGCAAGTGAACTCAATATTTCCCAACCAGCATATTCTAAAATTGAAAAAGGAGAAACAAAACTAAATCTTGAATGCGTTGTAAAAATAGCAACTATCTTAGATTTAGAATTGCATGAACTCTTAGATTCAATGTACACAATTAACAACTTCAACAATAAAGATAATTCACATGCTATTGGACTAGTCGAAAACTTATATCAAGACAATAAAGAGAACATTCAAGCAACGATTAAAATTCTTCAAGAAGAAAATCAAAGATTATCAAAAGAAAATGGACGTTTAATAACTCTTTTAGAAAAATTTATGTTAAAGCATTAATGAATTAGCCATTATTATAATTATTTTTTAGACCTAACAGATTTTTAAAACCTGTTAGGTCTTGGCTAATTATAAGAGTTTATTTATCATTTTTTTAAAATCCTCTCCGTTTTTGTCCATTGGATTTCCTTGTAAAAATTTCACAATTCCATTTTTATCTAAAAATACATTTAGCGGATAACTTTTGTTTCCAAACACATCTATTTCTTTTTTAGAATTTGGAAAATGAGTGAAGTTAAACTCATACTTTTTTAAAAACTTCTTTACTTTTTCATCAGTTTCAAAAGTTATTGATATAAAATTTACAGAATCTCCGTAATGATCTTTAATACTGTTTAAAATAGGCATTTCATCAATACAAGGTATGCAGGTTGTAAACCAAAAGTTTATTAATGAGGGCTTTCCGTTTAATGATTTTAAGTTGAAATTTTTTCCGTTTAAGTCTGTTAAACTTTTAAAAGGCAATTTTTTGCCTATGTATGTTTTAGCCTTAGCGTGAGGATCAATATTAGGAGTGAATGTTGTTTTTACAAATTTAATTATGGAGTCTTTTTTTTCAGTTGTAGAAATAATAGTTTCCGTTATTTTTCCTCGCTTTGATATGTCTTTTTTTACATCGTTATATTCTTCCGTAGTAAAAATCTTTCCGTTTGGTAATTTGTAATAGGTTATTTTTTCGGTTTCTTTTTTGCATCCACAGATAAGAATTACTAATAGTAGTAAAGCGAAATTCTTCATGAATTTTATTGTTTTAGTGAGTGGCAAATATATAACAGACAACTACAACTCAATGTTAATAAGTGTTAACGAGTGTTAAGCAGCAAAAAAGTGTTGGAATTTGTAGTACATTTGACCCAATGTTAGAAAAGAAGTATAAAAATATCGTTTATTTTATTGCACTTACAATTATTGCAACAATCATTGCACAAGTATATTGGAACGTGAAAAATTATGAAGTAAATAAACAACAAGTCCAAAATTTAATACAAACGAGTTTTGATGATTCTGTAGATAAATATTATGCTGAAATTGCTAAAAATGATGTATATAAAGTTATAAAATACGATACATTATTGAGAAAAAAAGAGTTTACACAACCTACATCTCAAGACTCCAAACCTTTAATTTTAAAGAGAAATAAAAATGGGAAAGGTTTTGATACTTTGCACGATTCAAAAGCCATTTTTTTTCTAAAAAATAATAAAACGCCCTTAACTAAGTTTAGAATTGATTCTATTCAAAAAAAACAGATAGAAATAGGAAGACCTTTTTCTGATTCTATTCAAATAGAATTTCTTAACGTATCTAACTCTAATAAAAATGTCGCTTTCGGTACAGGTTTAGATAGTTTAGAACTGCAAAAGTTTGCAAACAAAATTATGCTGTCTTTTCAAGATAATATATTGGTTTTAAAAAAAATAGACAGCCTTTTGATTATTGAATTAAAACGAAAAAACATAACGCTTCAATATGGATTAAAATATGAAACCGAAAAAATATTTTCAGATAAAATTACTACCATAAAACATAAATTAGAAAATTTTCCTAAACAATATACAAGTACAACTTCTAACTCTAAATTTTTAGCAAAAGGTTCAAAATTAACCTTATTATATACCGATACCACTTCCGAAATTTTAAAAAGAACGCTCGGAAGCATCTTACTTTCGCTATTGCTATCCTTACTTATTATAGGATGTTTGTTGTTTTTACTAAATACTATTTTCAAACAAAAACAACTCGCCGAAGTAAAAAACGATTTGATAAGCAATATTACACACGAATTTAAAACACCCATTGCAACTATTGGCGTTGCGTTGGAAAGTATCCAGAATTTTAATGCAATTGATGATGCCGAAAAAACCAAAAACTACCTCAACATATCCAACAATCAGTTACAAAAACTAAATACAATGGTTGAAAAACTATTGGAAACTGCAACGTTGGATAGCAATCATTTAAGTTTAAATAAAGAAAAAATAAATGTGGTTGAATTGGTGAAAATTATTGCTAAAAAACATCAAATGCAAACCGGTAAAAAAACAATTACATATCATAAAACTATAACTCCTATTTTTATACATGCAGATGCTTTTCATCTTGAAAACGCCATTAATAATATACTTGATAATGCTATAAAATATGGTGGAAATCAAATAGACATTTTCATACATCAACAAAAAAATAAAATTGAAATTTCTATTACTGATGATGAAAATACACTTAAAAATAGTGATAAAGAAAAAATATTTGAACAGTTTTATCGTGTCCCAAAAGGGAATACACACAGTGTAAAAGGTTTTGGAATTGGCTTATACTATGCCAGAAAAATCATTGAAAAACACAATGGAACTATTGATTTGGAATTAAAAAGCAATGCAACAACCTTTAAAATTTCACTTCCAAATGAATAAAACAACCATACTTCTTGCCGAAGATGAACCTGCATTAGGGCAAATAATAAAAGAAAGTTTAGAAACAAGAGAATTTAATGTTTTATTGTGTGAAAATGGCAAAAAAGCATTGAAAATATATCGAGAACAACAACCAGAATTATTAGTTTTAGATGTGATGATGCCCATAAAAGACGGTTTTACATTGGCAAAAGAAATACGAAAAGAAAATACTAAAATTCCAATTCTTTTTTTAACCTCCAAATCGCAAGTACAAGATGTTGTTGAAGGTTTTTCGGTTGGCGGGAATGACTATTTGAAAAAACCTTTTAGTATGGAAGAATTGATTGTAAGAATCAATAATTTACTAAACCGAATAAAAGTTCAACAAAATGCAGAAGCGCTTCTTATTGGTAATTACATTTTTAATTTTACAAAGCAAACACTTCAATTTAAAAAGAACGAAATCATACAACTTACACATAGAGAAGCTCATTTGCTTTTTCACTTAATCAACAGTAAAAATAAAGTACTTGACCGCTCATTAATTCTAAAGAAACTTTGGGGAGATGATGACTTTTTTAACGCACGAAGTATGGATGTTTTTATCTCGAAACTTCGTAAAAAATTAAAAAGAGATACTACCATTCAAATTATAAATGTTCGTGGTTTTGGCTATAAAATGGTTTATTAGTTAGCAAAAATTACTATATTTGAGGCATGCAGTCCCTTATAAAATTTATATTTCTGATTACATTTTCTCTTTCATTTGCTCAAAACAATGAGCAAAAAACAGACTCTATTGGTACAGATATATTAAATGCTTCTTATGTTGTGTTTAACAATGTGCTTATAAAAAAAAACAATAGCGAAACACTATCTTATGAAAATATATCTCTTGGAGAAGTTTCATCTGTAGATATTATAAACTCTCAAGAAATTGTATTGTTTTACGATGATTTTAATACTGTTATCGTATTAGACAACCAATTAAATTTAATTCAAACAGTCTTGTTTCAAAACACAATTTCATTTGCAAAAAAAGGTATCGCAAATACACTTTGGATTTTTAATACTGATGAAAACAAACTTGAACTGTATGACTATAAATCTCAAAAGATAACACTTTCTTCACAGGTAATCACTGATTTTGAACCTCAACAGATGGAAAGTAGTTTTAATTTCGTGAAACTTATTGGAAAAGAAAAAACCTTGATTTTTAATCAATATTTAAATCTAACAGATACTATAATTCATCAAAAAAATGATTAATTTAGCGTTCTAATTATTCTATAACTAACCTCTCATAAAATATATATAAAACTATGCACGTAGCAATTGCAGGAAATATTGGCGCAGGAAAAACGACACTTACAAAACTGTTGGCAAAACATTATAAATGGGATCCTCATTATGAATCGGTTGATGAAAATCCTTATTTAGATGATTTTTATGGCGAAATGGAGCGTTGGTCTTTTAACTTACAAGTATATTTTTTAAACAGTCGTTTTCGTCAAATATTAGAATTGAGAGAAACAGGAAAGAACATCATTCAAGATAGAACTATCTATGAAGATTCAAGCATTTTTGCTCCAAACCTTCACGCAATGGGATTGATGACAAACCGTGATTTCAGTAATTATTCTTCACTCTTTGAATTGATGGAGAAATTAGTTACTCCTCCAGATTTATTGATTTATTTACGTGCAAGTATCGAAACATTAGTTGGTCAGATTCACAAGCGTGGACGTGATTATGAAAACTCTATTTCGATAGATTATTTAAGTCGTTTAAACGAACGCTATGAAGCGTGGATTACCAAATACAGCAAAGGAAAACTCTTAATTATTGATGTTGATAATCTAAATTTTGTTGACAATCCTGAAGATTTATCTTCTATTATTGAGCGTATTGATGCGCAGATTAATGGGTTGTTTTAAGTTTCACAAGTAAAAATTAGTGAGCGGATGACTTAAAGACATCCGCTCACTCTAACAAAAAAGCCAGCAAATGCTGGCTTTTTTAATATCATAAAATAATTTGAATTAGTGTTTCTCAACCTCTTCAATAACTTTTTCTCCTTTATTAATCTCAACTTTTACATCTTCTTTTAAAGCATTTACTTTTGCTTTAACTTTCTCTGTAGTTCCTTCGATAATTTTCTCTTCAGTAACTGTTTTTCCATTTACCGTTTTAGTAGTTGCGATTACTGCTTTTGCATTATCATCAGTTGCATTTACAACAACTTCCATTTCATGCTTCACTTCGTTATAAGCAGTTGTAGCAGAGTGCCCTCCTAAAATAGGAGCAACAACTAAACCTATCAAACAAGTTAATTTAATCAAAATATTCATTGATGGTCCAGAAGTATCTTTAAATGGATCTCCAACTGTATCTCCAGTTACTGCTGCTTTATGAGCTTCAGAGCCTTTAAAAGTCATTTCACCATTAATCTCAACTCCTGCTTCAAAAGATTTCTTAGCGTTATCCCAAGCGCCTCCTGCATTATTTTGGAAGATTGCCCAAAGAACTCCACTTACTGTAACTCCAGCCATATAACCTCCAAGCATTTCAGCAATCATCATATTATCCATTCCAAAAATCATTGGAACAAATGTGATAATTAATGGAAATCCAATAGTTAAAACTCCTGGCAACATCATTTCTTTTAACGATGCTTTTGTAGAAATAGCAACACATTTATCATATTCTGGTTTCCCAGTTCCTTCCATAATTCCTGGAATCTCTCTAAACTGACGTCTTACTTCTTCTACCATTTCCATTGCAGCCTTTCCAACAGCATTCATTGCCAATGCAGAGAATACTACAGGAACCATTCCTCCAACAAATAACATTGCTAAAACAGGTGCTTTAAAAATATTAATTCCGTCAATTCCAGTAAATGTTACATATGCAGCAAATAATGCTAACGACGTTAATGCAGCAGAAGCGATTGCAAAACCTTTTCCTGTTGCAGCAGTTGTATTACCAACTGAATCTAATATATCTGTACGTTCTCTTACAATTGGATCTTGTTCACTCATTTCAGCAATTCCTCCTGCATTATCAGCAATAGGTCCAAATGCATCAATTGCTAATTGCATAGCAGTTGTTGCCATCATTGCAGATGCTGCAAGTGCAACACCATAAAATCCTGCAAAAGCATACGAAGACCAAATTGCAGCAGCAAATAATAATACTGTAGGGAATGTTGAAATCATTCCTGTTGCTAAACCTGCAATAATATTTGTTCCTGCTCCTGTACTTGATTGTTGTACGATTTTTAAGATAGGTTTTTTACCTAATCCTGTATAATATTCTGTTACTGCAGAAATTACTGCTCCAACAATTAAACCAACAAGTGCTGCATAGAATACCCTTAAAGAAGAAATTGTAATTGTATCTTTTCCCCCTTCGCCTAATTCACCAAAAAACTTCATCTCCATTGTTTCAGGTAACATCCAATCTACTAAGAAGTAACATGATATTGCTACTAAAATTATTGATGTAATGTTACCAACATTTAAAGCTCTCATTACTTGAGACTCTTTTGCGTCATTACTTTTAATACCTACAAACATTGTACCTATCAAAGAAATGATAATTCCAACTCCTGCAATAGACATCGGTAATAAAATTGGACCAATACCTCCAAACAAATCATTAATTGCTCCACCATTATCTCTAATAATATAATTTCCAAGAACCATTGCAGCCAATACTGTTGCTACATAAGAACCAAATAAATCTGCTCCCATTCCTGCAACATCACCAACATTATCACCAACATTATCAGCAATTGTTGCTGGATTTCTTGGGTCATCTTCTGGAATTCCTGCTTCTACTTTACCAACTAAATCTGCCCCAACATCTGCTGCCTTTGTGTAGATCCCTCCACCAACACGTGCAAACAATGCAATTGACTCTGCTCCTAAAGAAAACCCTGCTAATGTTTCTAATACTTTAGTCATGTCAAAATTACCTTTACTAACTAACTCTCCATTTACCATTATCATTTCTGAAGACCATTCGCCTCCCATAAAATAATGAAAGAATAAAATGAAGAATGCTGTTAAACCAAGAACTGCTAAACCTGCAACTCCTAATCCCATAACTGTACCTCCACCAAAAGAAACTTTCAACGCATTAGGCAGACTTGTTTTTGCTGCTTGCGTTGTTCTTACATTTGTTTTTGTAGCGATTCTCATTCCAATGTTTCCTGCAAAAGCAGAGAAAATTGCGCCAAGAATAAAGGCAACTACAATCAATGCACTTGTAGATTCTACAAACATAGACACCACATACAACGCGATACTTACAATAACAACAAATATTGCTAACAATCTATATTCTGCATTTAAAAAAGCCAGAGCACCTTTGTAGATGTGGTCTGCAATTTCTTTCATCTTACCATCTCCTGCATCTTGCTTAAGCACCCAAGATCTTTTTATTAGCATGTATGCTAATCCTATTGCTGCTGCCGCTATTGGCATATAAATCATCATTGATTCCATATATAATACTATTTAATTTAGTTTATTTTTTTGCTCGGCAAATATAGTGAAATTTGTGTAAATAAAAAACCTCTTAAAGCGCTTATTTTAAGAGGTAATAAGTTTAAAAAAAAGTTTGTTTTTTATATAGATTAGAAATAAAAACCAAACGAGCCTTTAATTCCAAAATTATTTACATTTGGAACGTCTCGATAGGTGCCTCTCCAAATAAAATCTACTCTAAAAACTTTAAAAATATTTCCGATTCCTGCACTATACTCAATATATGGTTTATTTTTTGGCGCAATCAATTCAGGATTTAAAGACGACAATGGCAATGCTGAAAATGCTGGAGCGTTCATCGCTACATTCTCATCCGAAATAGTTCCTGTGACTGCTTTAAGCCCTATAATTTCACGAAGATTTAATTTTCTTAATAATGGAATCCTTGAGAAAAAACGCCCGTTAAAGTTATGTTCTAAGTGTAAGGATGCATAGGTATCTGTAGTAAATTCGTAATAATCTAAAAGTGAATACGTGTTTTCGATATTAAAATAAGATTGATTTCCTGGAACTACATTTAACAATCCAAGAGGCACTTCTCCAAAGGTTTTGCCAACTTCAAAAGTAGTAAATGTACGCCCAAAACCACCAACAAGAATTGGTTGTCGGTAATAAAATTGTATTTTACTATAGTCAAAATCACTATTTAATACTCCTTTTATTCCTTTTGAATAATTTAAGAAAAAAGTAGGATGCCTTGAATCTACCTCACCTCTTTCAACTCCATAACCTATTGTCTTCAAGTTTGGAGTATAGCGTATCGAAATATTAGTTTCTACCTGTGAGATATCAGATTGAATCGATCCATCTTTATCAAAATAATCGAGGTTAAAAGTTGGCGAAGCTGATTTTAAGGTTCTATAAGATGCGGCAATTTTAAAGATTAGGTTCTTTTTTGGTTCTATGGATACAAAAGCGTTTGTTAAATTAATCGAAGTCAATTTACTATTATCGCCACTTGAAAAGAAAGATGATGATGCAAAACTTCGACCTAAAATATCATTGGTTGTCGTTAAACTTACACCTATTTGTTCAATATCTCTTCGATTTCCTAAGCCAAGAATCACACGGTTTTTCTTATCAATCAACCATTTTCCAGAAATACCATATTTAAACTGATTATCTTTAAATCCGTAAGCAGTATATGCTTGAATTCTCCATAGATCATTTCTGCCAAAGTAGGTTCTACCTCCAATTCTCAAACGCGTTCCTTCAACTGCGTTTGTTCCGATGGTAGAAAAAATTGGTCCGAAATCAAAATTATTCATTTCAATATATCCTGAACCTAATATTGAAATGATGTTATACATTTTTTTAAACTTCGGAAGCGTACTCAATGTGTCTAACATTTTATAGATGCCAAACTCATTTTTATTTAATTTCTCTTGTCTATTTTCAGCCCAATAATCATCTGCTTTTTCATAAATTTCTTCTGCATAAATATCTGCTTCTTTTTTATAGAACTCTTCTCCTTTATCATCATCAAACTCATAATCTTTATACATCGTTGTGCGCTTGCCGTACACTCCTTTTGCTTTATCTTTCTTTCCGATACTAAAATCTGACATGATATAATCGCGCTTTAAAAGAAAAACTGAGTCATTTAGCACATCAAAATTTTGTTCTATATAAATATCTTTCACCCAATTTATGTTGGCACTTTTATTGGCTTGCATATTAATTTCTTTTACTGCATAAGTAGAGTCATTTACCCAAAAATCTCCTTTAAAAGTCAATTCGTTTTTACGTCTTGGATAATATAAGATATTATAACACCATTTATTGTCGATAAATGCGCTATCTGTCAACACATAATTATAGGTGGAAACACCAGTTTTTGAAAGCGGACTTACAAAACTCTTGTCAAAAATCTTAATATAGTTGTCATAAATATCATAATCTACATACAAATCTTTGATAAATGATATAATGTACTGATTGTTGTCAAATCCTGAAGTTTTATTGGCAACCAAATCTTCTCGTTTCTTTTTTGTTTTATTATTTCCGTAGGATTTATGTACAGATTCGTTAATGAAAATTGGTAAATATGTTTTTCCTGTAATTCGTGAAGTGTCTATATTCTCAAAGATAAATTCCATGCTCTTAAATATCTTTCGTTTCATCATAGCGCTATCGATATTATTCATGTCAAACTCTACTTTCTCATACTTTTCATACTCATATTGATCAAAAAGACGCATTCCATTTCTGTGTTTTTTTGCCCAAATTTTCTTTAAAATGGCAATTGCAGGATTTCCTTTTTTCTTTGTTTTTCCAGAATAGACAACAACTTCATCCAATTGATTGTCTGCTTCTTTTAAAACAATACGAAGGTTTAAATCTCTCTTTTTTATAGTGATTTTTTTAGTTTCATATCCAATAAAAGAAACTTCAACTTCACTGAAATTTTTATCAGACTCTAAATAAAATTTTCCGTTTTCATCAGATACCGTTCCTACAGTAGAGTTTATAAACACAACATTTGTAAACGGGATCGTTTTATTTTGCTCATCAACTACAACGCCGCCAATTTTTACTTGAGAAAAAAATGTGATACTGCATAAAAGTGCAAGGGTTAGGGTTATTTTTTTTACGTACAATTTACTTATTGTTTTTTATAGGTTACATAGAACATCCTTTTACCCTTCATACAATACAATATTTTAGTAGGATGTTTCATAAATAAAAAACCTTTCAAACATTGTGCCTGAAAGGTTATAAACGGTTTAAATTTAAGTTTATTTTACATACATTACATCTTTGACTGCCTTAATAACATCATTTGCATTTGGCAACCATTCCGCTAAAAGTACTGGAGAATAAGGTGCTGGAGTATCAGCAGTCGTAATTCTTTTTATTGGTGCATCTAAATAATCAAATGCATTTTCTTGTACTTGATATGTAATTTCTGACGCTACACTTGCAAATGGCCAAGCTTCTTCAAGTATCACCAATCTATTTGTTTTCTTTACTGATTCTAAAATTGTAGCATGATCCATTGGTCGAACCGTTCTTAAATCAATAATTTCTACTGAAATTCCTTCTTTTTCAAGTTCGTCTGCTGCTTTAAATGCTTCTTTTATTATTTTTCCGAAAGAAACTACTGTTACATCCGTTCCTTTTCTTTTAATATCCGCAACACCTATTGGCAATACATATTCTCCTTCAGGAACTTCTCCTTTATCGCCATACATTTGCTCAGATTCCATAAAAATTACTGGATCATCATCGCGAATTGCAGCTTTCAGTAAACCTTTTGCGTCATAAGGAGTTGATGGTACAATTACCTTTAATCCAGGAGTATTGGCAAACCAGTTTTCAAAAGCTTGCGAATGCGTTGCTCCTAATTGACCTGCAGATGCCGTTGGACCTCTAAAAACAATAGGACAAGGAAACTGTCCTCCACTCATTTGTCTAATTTTTGCTGCATTGTTTATAATTTGATCAATACCAACTAACGAGAAATTAAAAGTCATATACTCTACTATAGGGCGATTTCCTCCCATCGTAGAACCGACAGCAATTCCAGCAAAACCAAGTTCTGCAATTGGTGCATCAATTACTCTTTTTGCTCCAAACTCATCAAGCATACCTTTAGACGCTTTGTAAGCACCATTGTACTCTGCAACTTCTTCTCCTATCAAAAAAATGGTGTCATCTCTTCGCATTTCTTCACTCATAGCTTCGCATATCGCTTCTCTAAATTGTATTGTCTTCATTGTAATGATAAATTTGAATAGGCAAAAATAGATAATTCATAATAAAATTGATTGTTAATGTTTAAATATTTTTTTGCTATGCACGCATAGTAAATTCAAAAAAAAGAAGTATCTTCGTACCGATGTTTGAAAACATTCAAATTTTAATATAAAAAGTTCAAAAAAACATATTTTAAATGAAAATTTTAGTTTGTATAAGTCATGTTCCTGACACGACTTCAAAAATAAATTTTACAGACGGTGACACTAAATTTGACACAAACGGTGTTCAGTTTGTAATTAACCCTTATGATGAGTTTGCATTAACTCGTGCAATGTGGTTTAAAGAGAAACAAGGAGCAACTGTAACTGTTGTAAATGTAGGGAATTCAACTACAGAGCCTACTTTAAGAAAAGCACTGGCAATTGGTGCTGATGATGCTATTAGAGTAAATGCTGAAGCAACTGACGGCTTTTTTGTTGCAAAGCAATTAGCTGAAGTTGTTAAAAATGGTGGTTATGACTTAGTTTTAGCAGGAAAAGAATCTATTGATTATAATGGCGGAATGGTTCCAGCAATGTTGGCTTCAATTTTAGAGTTTAATTTTGTGAATGCTTGTGTAGGTTTAGAAATTGATGGAACTACTGCAACAATAAGTCGTGAAATCGATGGAGGAAAAGAAATATTATCCGCAAATTTACCCTTAGTTATTGGCGGACAAAAAGGATTGGTAGAAGAAAAAGATTTACGCATTCCTAATATGAGAGGAATTATGATGGCTCGTAAAAAACCTTTAAATGTTGTTGAAGCAATTGATTTTAATGTAACAACTTCATCATCAAGTTTTGAAAAACCTGCTCCAAAAGGCGCTTGTAAAATGGTTGATGCTGATAATATTGATGAATTAATCTCATTATTGCATAACGAAGCGAAAGTAATTTAAAAAAAAAAGACAAACAGACTTGAAGACCTAAGACGAAAGACTCATTTTAGGTTTTAAAAAATTTGTCAAAATAAAAATATTAATTTTCTAATAAATAAGTAAAGCGTCTAACGTCTAATATCTATTAGTCCAAAAATCTAAAAAAATGTCAGTTTTAGTATATGCCGAATCATCGGAAGGAAAATTTAAAAAAGTTGCTTTTGAAGCAACATCTTACGGAAAGAAAGTTGCAGAACAATTGGGAACAAACCTTGTTGTATTGACAATAAATGCTGATGAAACTTCAGAATTAAGTACGTATGGAGCAGAAAAAATACTATCAGTAAAAAATGATGCTTTAAAAAGCTTAAACGCAAAAGTAGTTGCTGATGTAATCAAGCAAGCATCAGAAAAAGAAGGTGCATCTGTTGTAATTATAGATTCAAGTGCTGACGGATTAACAGTTGCACCAATGGTTGCGGTAAGTTTAAATGCAGGTTTTGCCTCAAACGTTGTTGCATTACCAAGTAGTGCAAGTCCGTTTGTAGTAAAAAGAAAAGCATTTTCAAACAAAGCATTTAACAATACAGAAATAAACACAACTATAAAAGTTGTTGGATTGGCTAAAAACTCTTATGGATTACACGAAAATCAAGTTAGTGGAAGTTCAGAAGATTTTTCTCCATCAATTATTGAAAGCGGGATCACTTCTACATCAATAGATAAAACAGCAGGAGCTGTAACTATTGCAGATGCTGATATTGTTGTTTCTGCTGGTAGAGGATTAAAAGGTCCTGAAAATTGGGAAATGATTGAAGAGCTTGCTGAAGTTTTAGGTGCAGCAACTGCATGCTCAAAACCAGTTTCTGATATGGATTGGAGACCTCATAGCGAACATGTAGGACAAACAGGAAAGCCTGTTTCTGCCAACTTATATATTGCCATCGGAATTTCTGGTGCTATTCAACATCTTGCAGGAGTTAATTCTTCAAAGGTAAAAGTAGTTATTAACACAGATGCCGAAGCGCCTTTCTTTAAGGCTGCCGATTATGGTATTGTTGGCGATGCTTTTGAAGTTGTTCCTACATTAATTGAAAAGTTGAAAAGTTTTAAAGCAAATAACGCATAATTTTTATTAAATTGTGCCTCGAAAGGCTGTCTAATTTAGATTTATCAAAGTCTTAAATTAGACAGTTTTTTGTTATATAAACCTCTTGACTGCACTCGAGGAGATAATAAGAATGATGTCTGGTCGAGCGCAGTCGAGACCTTATTTTAAAATAAAAAACAATTCAATAATTGACTTTAGTAAGATTAAACATAAAAGGAATTTCATATAGCCAAACGCAAAGTGGTGCGTATGCTTTAGTACTTAGCGAAGTTGATGGAACGCGCACACTTCCTATTGTTATTGGCGCTTTTGAAGCACAGTCAATCGCAATAGCGCTTGAAAAAGAAATAAAACCTCCAAGACCTTTAACGCATGACTTATTCAAAAGTTTTGCTGATAGATTTCATATTATTATTAAACAAGTAATTATTCACAAGTTGGTTGACGGTGTTTTTTATTCAAGTTTAATATGCGAACGTGATGGAATTGAAGAAATTATAGATACTCGAACTTCTGATGCTATTGCTTTAGCAACTCGCTTTTTAGCACCTATTTTTACTTATGAAAATATTTTAGACAAAGCAGGAGTTTATCTAAAATTAAAAGAAGAAGATGAAATTGATGACGAGAATATTGTTTTGGGAGATTTAATTGCCGAAACTGTTGAAGAAACTTCTTACTCAACCGAAACTTTAAAAGAATTACACAAGCAAATGAACGAAGCCGTAGCAAATGAAGATTATGAATTGGCTGCAAAAATAAGAGATGAAATTAATAAACGGAACATTCAAGAATAATTTTAATCACTAAAAAAAAATGATTCTAAAAATGTTCTTCTTGATCCTTGAAAGTCAATAAGTAATTAACAAGAAAAATAAAAAATAGTATGAATAAAAAACTCATTTTAACTGTTGGAATCCTTTTTAGTTTTTTTATATCTAATGCTCAAGAAGTTGTAACTAACGGAATAATTCCAAGTCAGGGTTTTTCTATTACTTCACTATGGAGAGGTCTATTGGGAATGGTAGTTTTGGTATTTATCGCGTTTTTATTTAGCAATAATAAAAAAGCAATCGATTGGAAAACTGCTGGACTCGGCTTAGCGTTTCAACTAATCATTGCGATTGGAGTTTTAAAAGTTCCCTTTGTTCAATCCATTTTTGAAGCCGTTGGACAAATATTTATTAATGTATTAGATTATACAAGAGCAGGAAGCGAGTTTTTGTTTGGAGGAATGATGAATATCGAATCTTTTGGTTTTATTTTTGCCTTTCAAGTGCTTCCAACTATTATTTTCTTTTCAGCCTTAACTTCAGTACTTTTTTACTTAGGAATCATTCAAAAAGTTGTAAAAGTAATGGCTTGGTCATTGGCGAAAGTTCTTAAAATATCTGGAGCAGAAAGTTTATCTGTCGCAGGAAATATTTTTCTTGGTCAAACAGAAGCACCGCTTTTAATCAAAGCATATTTAGAGAAAATGAACAAATCTGAAATGCTATTGGTAATGATTGGCGGAATGGCAACAGTTGCAGGAGCAGTACTTGCAGCGTATATAGGTTTTCTTGGAGGCGATGATCCTGCATTAAGATTGGTGTATGCAAAACACCTTTTGGCAGCATCTGTGATGGCGGCTCCTGGAGCAATTGTAATTTCTAAAATATTATATCCACAAACTGAAGAAGTGAATACGGATGTAAAAGTATCATCAGAAAAAATAGGAACAAACATCTTAGATGCTATTTCTAACGGAACAACTGAAGGGTTAAAATTAGCCGTAAATGTTGGTGCTATGCTACTCGTTTTTGTTGCATTTATTGCAATGCTAAACGGTATTTTAGGTTGGATTGGCGATATCACATCAATAAACGATTGGATGGCGGCAAACACACCATACCCAAAATTCTCATTAGAAGCCATTTTAGGAACAATTTTTGCTCCTTTGATGTGGCTTGTTGGTGTTGCTAAAGAAGATATGATGATGATGGGACAGTTACTTGGTATAAAATTAGCAGCAAGTGAATTTGTAGGTTACATACAACTTGCAGACCTTAAAAATGTTGCAAATGCTACGCATCTTACCTATAATAAATCTATAATTATGGCAACATATATGTTGTGCGGTTTTGCGAATTTTGCGTCTATAGGAATCCAAATTGGAGGAATTGGCTCATTGGCTCCAGGACAACGTAAAACTTTATCTAAATTTGGAATGAAAGCCTTACTTGGAGGTACAATCGCTTCTTTAATCTCTGCAACTATTGCGGGAATGATAATCGGATAATGAGGTTAAAGGTTTTGGGTAAAGGGTTAAAGTAGAAATGTATTAGAATGAGAAATTTTAGAAAACTTGATGTTTGGAACGATGCAAGGAAATTAGTCAAGGAAATATATTTAATAACAAAACAATTACCTGAAACAGAAAAATACGGTTTAGTTTCACAAATCAATAGATGTGTTGTTTCTATTCCAGCAAATATTGCCGAAGGCTCAGCAAAAGATTCTCAAAAAGATTTTGCTCGGTTTTTACAAATTAGTTTAGGTTCTGCTTTTGAACTCGAAACTCATATAATTTTATGTGGAGATTTAGATTTTTTAAAAGATACTGATACCTTACCAATCATAGAGAAAATACAAGTTTTACAAAAAAGAATTTCATCATTAATAAAATATACTAAAACCAAACTTTAACCCTTTACTAAAACCTTTTACCTTTAATAAATGAAACAATACTTAGATTTAATAAAACACGTTCGCGCAAACGGAATAGAAAAAACCGACAGAACAGGAACGGGAACAAAAAGTGTTTTTGGTTATCAAATGCGATTTGATCTTGCAGATGGTTTTCCTATGTTGACCACTAAAAAACTACATTTAAAATCTATTATTCACGAATTATTATGGTTTTTAAAAGGCGATACAAATATTGGTTACCTTCAAGAAAATGGTGTGAAAATTTGGGATGCTTGGGCTGATGAAAATGGAGATTTAGGACCAGTTTACGGACATCAATGGAGAAATTGGAATAGTGATGGAATTGACCAAATTAAAGATGTTATCAATACCATAAAACACAATCCTGATAGCAGAAGAATGATTGTTTCGGCATGGAATCCAAGTGTGTTGCCTGACACATCTGTTTCTTTTTCTGAAAATGTTGCCAACAACAAAGCTGCTTTACCTCCTTGTCATGCATTCTTTCAGTTTTATGTAGCCAACGGGAAATTATCGTGTCAATTATACCAACGAAGTGCCGACATATTTCTTGGCGTTCCGTTTAATATTGCTTCGTATGCTTTGTTAGTGATGATGATAGCGCAAGTGTGTGATTTGGAATATGGAGAATTTGTACATACTTTTGGTGATGCACATATTTATAAAAATCATAAAGAGCAAATTGATTTACAATTATCAAGAGATAC
>JAKITY010000038.1 GCA_021647835.1 Flavobacteriaceae bacterium
GCCCTAAAAATAGGACTGTATAACTCAAAATGAAGAAATTCTACTCGAAAATTAATAAAAAATCAAAAATATAATTTGAAAATTAAAGTTTATTAATCAAGAACCTATACTGCAACGGTCTTAAATTGTATTAATTTTATAAAAACTTTAACAGTTTCTTAGTTATCTTTGGAACATTGTGTCAATAAATTTAGTTCAGTCGCCATTCCTGCGAAGGCAGGAATCTAAACCTGATTTAATTATGAATTCCTGCCTTCGCAGGAATGACAAAGCACTAATAATCAAATCAATAAATGAAAAAAATAATATTGTTTTTTTTACTAATTTTCTCTACACTTGCCTATACACAAGAGCAACAAATAGCGTACGACTACTTTAGAAAAGGAGAATATGAAAAAGCGGCAAGTATTTATAAGTTATTATTTGAAAAGAATTCTTATAATTCTAATTATTTAAATTTATTAGTTGATTGTTATCAGCAATTAGAAAATTTTGATAAAGCACAATTACTCATCGAAAATCATTTAAAAAAACAACCTTCACAGACACATTTTTATGTTGAATTGGGTTACAATTACGAACTCCAACATCAGCAAGAAAAAGCAGAAAAGCAGTATCAAAAAGCGTTAAAAGCCCTCAATAAAAACAAACATTCAGGCTATTCTATCGGAAGAGCATTTCAAAATAATCATTTATTAGATTATGCACTGCAATCCTATAAAACGGCAATGGAGCAAAATCCGAATACGAATTACACCTTTCAAATTGCTCAAATATATGGTGAAAAAGGTGACATCAAAAATATGTTTGACACTTACCTCAATACTGTAGAAAAAGAGGAGAGACAAACCAAAACTATTCTACGTTATGTTGGTAAATTTATTACTGATGACAGTAAAAATGAATACAATATTCTCTTTAAAAAATTAATACTAAAGCGATTGCAAGCATCACCTAAAAATTCTTGGAATCAACTGTTGAGTTGGCTGTTTATGCAGCAAAAACACTACGGAAAAGCATTTATTCAAGAAAAAGCATTGTATAAACGAACGCAAGGAAGTTTGAGTGATATTATCAATTTAGGAAAAATAGCATTTGACTATAAAGACTACAAAACTACTCAAAATATTTTTAATTACATACTTGAAAACAGTACAAATCAACCAGAAATAATTGATGCAAAATTACATTTATTATTTGTTTCAGTTGAAACTTCAAATGATCTAGAATTTGTTGATAGTGAATTTCAAAAAATATTTGAAGAATACGGGAAATCAAGTAATACCATTAATATCCAACTTGCTTATGCTGATTTTTTAACTTTTAAGAAAAATAAGCCTAAAAAAGCAATGGATGTTTTAAAAGAGGCCTTGAAATTACGAAGCAACAAATATCAAAAAGGTGCTATTAAAATAAAATTGGGTGATGTATTGGTTTTTAATGGTCGCTTCAATGAAGCCTTGATTTATTATTCGCAAGTACAAACTTCCTTAAAAAATCATATTTTGGCACAAACTGCTCGTTATAAAGTAGCACAAACAAGTTACTTTAAAGGCGATTTTGATTGGGCAGAAGCGCAACTAAAAGTCCTAAAAGGTTCAACAACGCAATTGATTGCCAATGACGCACTTGACTTGAGTTTAATAATAAGTGATAACAGCGTAAAAGATTCATTAAAAATAGTTTTAAAACTGTATGCAAAAGCCGATTTGTTAGCATATCAGCATAAAAATAAAGAAGCCATTGCAACGCTAAGCATCATTTTAAAAGACCATAAAGGACACGCAATTGAAGATGAAACACTCTTTAAACAAGCCGAAATTTTTGAAGAATTAAAACAATTTGATAAGGCTGAAAACAACTATTCAAAAATAATTGCTATCAATGTTGAAGACATTTTGGTTGACGATGCTTATTATCGATTAGGCGAAATTAACTTCAAACAAAACAATATAGAAAAAGCAAAGGAATACTACCAAAAGATTATCTTTGATTTTCCTTCGAGTATTCATTTAGTGGAAGCTCGGAAGAAATATCGAAAATTGAGAGGAGATGATTTGCAATAAGGCTTATTTTCAAATAAACCATTAAATAGCAACAAATGTATATATATAATGTAACCATAAACGTAGATGAAAGCATTCACAACGAATGGCTAAAGTGGATTCACAATCATATTCCATATGTCATGGCAACAGGGCGTTTTGAGAGCGCCAAACTCACACAAGTATTGGTCGATGAAGAAATGGGTGGAACAACATATTCCGTTCAATACAGAGCCAAAACGCGTAAAGATTTAGATGATTATTATAAGTTTGATGCAGATAGATTGCGTAATGATAGCAAACATTTTAATGGTAAGTTTGTGGCTTTTAGAACGGAATTAAAAATTATAAAGGAATTCTAAATGAAAGTAAGAGCAAAAAAACATCTTGGACAACACTTTTTAAAAGACGAAGAAATTGCAGAAAACATCGCAAATTCTTTAATTACTGATGCTTATAATGACGTGCTAGAAATTGGTCCTGGAATGGGTGTATTGACAAAATATTTACTCAAAAAAGACTATAATACGCATGTTATAGAAATTGATAGAGATTCAATTGCATATTTAGAAACTGCAAAAAAAGTTCAGAAATTAAATATCAATATCATTGAAGGAGATTTTTTAAAGGTTGATATAACAGCATTGATTCCAAACAAACAGTTTGCAATTATCGGTAACTTTCCCTATAATATTTCAACACAGATTGTTTTTAAAACACTCGAAAATCGTCATTTAATTCCAGAATTTTCTGGGATGTTTCAAAAAGAAGTTGCAGAACGTATTGCTGAAAAAGAAGGCTCAAAAAAATATGGAATTCTATCAGTATTAACGCAAGCATTCTATGATGTAGAATATTTATTTACGGTTCCACCAACAGTTTTTGATCCGCCGCCAAAAGTAGATTCTGGAGTGATTAGACTCATCAGAAAAAAAAATCATACACTTCCTGTTGATGAAAAATTATTTTATAGAGTTGTAAAAACATCCTTCAATCAACGAAGAAAAATGCTTCGTGGAAGTTTAAAATCTCTAAATTTATCGGATAAATTAAGAGAAGAACCTATATTTGCCATGCGTCCAGAACAATTATCAGTAAAATCATTTATTGAACTGACGGCAAAAATAGCGCAAGATGGCATTAGCAGTTAACAAAGAACTTATCAAGCAAATTGAAATCCTAATTCAAAATCAGGACAATATTACTATTCTTGATTTACTACAAGACGAGCATCATGCTGATATTGCCGAAGTTTTAGAGGAACTAAATCTTGATGAAGCAACCTATATCATCAAGTTATTGGATAGCGAAAAAACTTCTGATATATTGATGGAAATTGATGAGGATATTCGTGAGGAAATCCTTAAAAAATTATCTGCCAAGGAAATTGCCGAAGAACTTGACGAACTTGATACTGATGATGCTGCTGATATTATTGCCGAACTTCCAGAGCACAGACAAGAGACAGTAATTTCGCATATTGAAGATGACGAACATGTTGCTGATATTAAAGAATTATTGACCTATGATGATGATTCTGCAGGAAGTATTATGGCAAAAGAGTTGGTAAAAGTCAATGAAAATTGGACGATCCCGCAATGTGTAAAAGAAATGCGAACGCAAGCCGAAGAGGTAACACGAGTTCACTCTATTTATGTAATTAATGATGATGACAAACTTATAGGAAGGCTCTCTCTAAAAGACTTGTTGATTGCTCCAACTAAAGGAAATATTTCTAAAATTGTAAGACCCAAAGTAGATTCAGTAAATGTCAATGAAAATGTAGAAGAAGTTGCCAAAATCATGCAAAAATATGATCTTGAAGCCATTCCTGTGGTTGATGATAATATGGTTTTATTAGGTAGAATTACCATTGATGATATTGTTGATGTAATGAAAGAAGAAGCAGAAGAAGATTATCTACTTGCTGCAGGTGTTTCACAAGACGTTGAGGCTGATGATAGTATTTGGGAACTTACTCGCGCACGATTACCTTGGTTAGTTCTTGGCTTGTTTGGAGGTCTTGGAAGTGTTTTTATTATGGAAAGTTATGAAGATATTATGGCAAATCCAGAACTTGGAAGGCTGTTCTTTTTTACACCATTAATCGCTGCAATGGCAGGAAATGTTGGAGTACAATCAAGTGCAATTATTGTGCAAGGTTTGGCAAATGACGTAGTAAAAGGAAGTCTTTTTAATAGATTGCTAAAAGAAGTTGGATTGAGTTTAATAAACGGAACAATCTTAGGAGTTCTCGTTATTATCTTTGGATTTATTACCAATATGGATTTAAATTTCAGTCTGACTATTGCTATTTCTATGTTGTGTGTGATTATTGTTGCCGCACTTATCGGAACATTTGTTCCTATCATTTTAGACAAACGAGGTATTGATCCAGCCATCGCTACAGGACCATTTATTACAACAAGCAATGATATTTTTGGAATTTTCTTATTCTTTTATATTGCTAAATTAATGTTGGGGTTTTAGAAGTACGATTTATTTTTATAAACCTATGATAGACTAAAACGTAGTACTACCTGTATTGTGTAATTTTGCCTTATGTCTCGGCTATGAGTAGTTGCGTGGGTTAGCACTTAACTTTGCAAGTACACACCAAACTGAAAATCCGAGAGGATTTTCAGAAGTAGGCGAGAACAAGCAATTACTTATAGCCATCTTAAGTTTACATTTTATAAATTTAAACAATTAAACAGAAAGAACCAAAAGAGAAGAATAAGATTAGTATACACGTAGAGACTATGATCTCGTCAACATTGATAATCCCTTCTCTGTTGTGAGTAGTTATTAGTTTTTTAATACTATCCTGAATCTAGCTTTTCCATTTTCTAGGTGTTCAATTGCTTCATTTACCTTGGACATTGGAAATTCCTCAACATCTGGGTAGATATTGTGTCTTACACAAAAATCAAGCATAGTTTTAGTTAATGCAGGGCTACCTATAGGGCTTCCTCCTACAGATTTTTCTCCCATAATTAAACTAAATGCAGGGATTTCCATTGGTTCTAAAACCGCTCCTACCGTGTGGAATTTTCCTTTTGGTGCTAAAGTGGTTAAATATGAATTCCAATCTAATGATACATTAGTGGTGTTCAAAATAAAATTCAATTTCCCTGTGATACTTTCTAATTCTTCAGGTGAAGTTGAATTAATCACCTGACTTGCACCCATATTTAAAATGGCCTTCTTCTTATTAGGGTTTGAGCTAAATGCAATTACTTCACATCCCCAATGTTTTAAGAATTTAATCGCCATATGTCCTAACCCTCCAATTCCAATGACACCAACTTTATCTGTTGGTTTAACTTCAGCTAGTATCAGAGGGTTGAAAACGGTAATCCCTCCACATAATAAAGGTCCTGCTTTACTCATATTGATGCCTTCTGGAAGCGGAATGGCCCATGACCAATGTCCACGAACCTTGTCGGCAAATCCACCATTTCTGCCTACAATAGTAGCCTCACTTGTAGAACAAAGGTGGTGTTCACCATCCATACATTGTTCACAACTCATGCACGAAGATGACATCCATCCTAATCCTACTTTGTCTCCAACCTCTAAATTTTTAACCGCATTACCTGTAGCTATTACTTCTCCAATTATTTCATGACCAGGTACAATTGGATATTGAGTCATTCCCCAATCATTATTTATCATACTTAAATCAGAATGGCAAATGCCACAATAGGAAACTTTAATATCAACTTGTTCAGAACCTAACTCTCCTAAATCATAAGAATAAGGCGTAAGTTTTGCTTTTTGTTCAGTAGCTGCGTATCCTTTTACTTTCATAATATTTATTGTTTAGTTTAAATTTTTTAATTACTCACAACAGTTTAAGATATGGTTGCGTTTTAATGAACTATATCGTTATGATAGTGTAAAGTTAGGGTTTTAATTGACAAAGTCAAGTGATTTCAAACTCAATACCGCATCTTTTTAAACAAATCCCAAAGCACCACACCAAAACTTACTGATATATTCAATGAATGTTTTGTTCCAAATTGCGGGATTTCTAAGCAATAATCAGAAGCCGAAACCACTTCTTGTTGTACACCTTTCACTTCGTTTCCAAAAATAATAGCATATTTTTGATTTTTTTCAATTTTAAAATCTTGAAGCATTGTAGCATTGTCTGCTTGTTCGATACTAATACATTGAACTTTTGCCTCTTTGAGCCTTTGTATTAGTTTTAAAGTATCTTCAACATATTCCCAATCAACCGATTCTGTTGCGCCAAGCGCTGTTTTATGAATGTCTTTGTGTGGTGGTTTTGCTGTAATACCACAGAGATAAATCTTTTCAATCACAAATGCATCACTCGTTCTAAAAATCGAACCAATGTTATTTAAACTTCTAATATTATCTAACACAACAATAATTGATGTTTTCTCAGCACTTTTATACCCTTCAACATCAATTCTATTGAGTTCGCTATTTTTTAGTTTTCGCATTTTATATTATTCTTGTCATTCCTGCAAATACAGGAATCTATACAATGTTTAGTTTGTATTCCTGCCTTCGCAGAAATGACGTGTTTTTTGTTAATTGAATAGCAAATTTACTGTAAAAAATCCATAAATTAGCAGTCCATTTAAAAACCAACCAAAACTTTGGAAAAAGCAAAAAGAGTTACACCATTAATGAAACAATACAATGCAATCAAGGCGAAATACCCTGATGCAATGTTGCTTTTTAGAGTTGGAGATTTTTATGAAACTTTTGGTGAAGATGCTGTAAAATGTTCCAAAATTGTTGGCATCGTTTTAACTAAAAGAGGTGCGGGAAGTGAAACAGAAACTGCACTTGCAGGTTTCCCACATCATTCATTAAATACGTATTTACCAAAGTTAGTAAAAGCAGGATGTAGAGTTGCTATTTGTGATCAATTGGAAGATCCGAAAATGACAAAAACCATTGTAAAACGAGGTGTTACAGAATTAATTACTCCAGGAGTTTCATTGAACGATGAAGTTTTACACGCTAAGACAAACAACTTTTTAGCAGCCATTCATTTTGGTAAAAAAAATATTGGAATTTCATTTTTAGATGTTTCAACAGGAGAGTTTTTAACAGCACAAGGTGATAGTGAATACATCGATAAATTGTTGCAAAATTTCAATCCAAGTGAAGTGTTGGTTCAAAAAAAAAACAAAATAAAGTTTGTAGAAATTTTTGGAGAACGTTTTAATAATTTTTATTTGGATGATTGGGTTTTCCAAACAGATTATGCCGAAGAAAGCCTCACAAATCATTTTAAAATAAAATCTTTAAAAGGTTTTGGAATTGATGACTTATCCGAAGGAATTATTGCTTCAGGAGCCGTTTTATACTATCTTTCAGAAACACAACACAACAAATTAGAACATATATCAACTATCAATAGAATTGCCAAAGATAATTATGTTTGGATGGATCGTTTTACCATCAGAAATTTAGAACTATACAACGCAAATTCTGCCGAAGCGGTAACACTTCTTGATGTGATAGATCAAACAATTTCGCCTATGGGCGGACGTTTGTTAAAACGATGGTTAGCACTTCCGTTGAAGAATATTGAACAGATAAAAGAACGTCAAGAAATTGTAAAATATTTGATTGACAACGATGATTTCTTTGAAATTTCTACCTATCAAATTAAACAAATAAGTGATATTGAACGCTTAATTTCTAAGGTTGCTACCCAAAAAATAAGTCCGAAAGAAATAGTATTATTGAAAGACTCTTTAAAAGCAATTTTACCTATAAAGACATCTGCAGAAAAAAGTAAGAATACATTTTTGCAAAATCTGGGAAAAGGCTTAGATGATTGCCATTTATTGATTGATAAAATAAATGAAACCCTTTTTGACGACGCTCCCGTAAACATCAATAAAGGAAATGCGATTGCCAACGGAGTTTCATCAGAATTGAACGAATTACGCGCCATCTCAACATCAGGAAAACAATATCTCGATGCAATGGTAAAACGAGAATCTGAACGTACGGGAATATCTTCCTTAAAAATTGCGTTTAATAATGTTTTTGGATATTATATTGAGGTTAGAAATACACATAAAGACAAAGTTCCTGAAGAGTGGATTCGCAAGCAAACACTTGTAAATGCTGAGCGTTATATTACAGAAGAACTAAAAGAATACGAAACAAAAATTTTAAGTGCCGAAGATAAAATAAGCCATTTAGAGCATCAAATCTTTAATGATTTGGTAGGTTTTTTACTGAAATTTATTAGACCTGTTCAAAAAAATGCGCAGTTGATTGCACAGTTAGATTGCCTTTGTTCATTTGCTGAAACGGCAAAAAAGAACAACTATGTACGTCCAATTATTGATGAAAGTACAGATTTGGAAATCAAAAATGGTCGTCATCCTGTGATTGAAAAACAGTTGCCAATTGGTGAAGAATATATTGCAAATGATGTTGTTTTAAATCGAAATCAGCAACAAATAATTATGATTACAGGTCCAAATATGAGTGGTAAATCGGCAATTTTACGTCAAACAGCATTGATTGTTTTATTGGCTCAAATGGGAAGTTATGTTCCTGCTCAAAATGCTAAGATTGGTGTAATTGACAAAATTTTTACACGTGTTGGCGCAAGTGATAATATTTCGATGGGCGAATCAACTTTTATGGTTGAAATGAACGAAACAGCGAGTATTTTAAATAATTTATCTGATAGAAGTTTGATTTTATTAGATGAAATTGGTCGAGGCACAAGTACCTATGATGGTATTTCGATTGCTTGGGCAATTGCAGAATATCTACACGAACATCTAACAAGAGCAAAGACATTATTTGCGACGCATTACCACGAATTGAACAATATGACCGATACTTTTGAGCGTATCAAAAATTTCAACGTATCAGTAAAAGAACTGAAAGACAATGTTATTTTCTTGCGAAAATTAGTTGCTGGAGGAAGTGAACATAGTTTTGGTATTCATGTAGCAAAATTGGCAGGAATGCCTTCAACAGTTATTCATAAGGCTAATAAAATGCTGAAAAAATTAGAGCAAAGTCATTCATCAGAAGATATAAAAAACAAGTTGAAACAAGCGCAAGAAGAAGATATGCAATTGAGTTTTTTTAAGTTAGATGATCCGCTTCTTGAAGATGTAAAAGAGGAGATTCTATCAACCAATATTGATACACTAACTCCTATTGAAGCCTTGATGAAGTTGAATGAGATTAAGAGAATGTTGACTAAAAAATAGTTACCTTTGTCATTATGTTTATACAAATGCCTTTTTTATTTATTTCTGGACCAGAAATAGTTGTCATCATACTTATTGTTGTAATGCTTTTTGGTGCAGATAAAATTCCTGAGATTGCTCGTGGACTTGGTAAAACAATGCGCCAAGTAAAAGATGCAACCAACGACATAAAACGTGAGATAAAAGACAGTGCCGATAATCACGGTATAGATACTGATTTCACCAAAGATATTACTGACGGAATCAATAAAGTAAAAGACGATATTGATGAGATTACAGGACCAATTAAGAGAGGGTTTTAGTTAATTATTTCTTTCCAATACTCACTATAAAAATTATTGGTTTTTAGGAGTTGATTATGATTTCCATGATTAGAAATAGTGTTATTTTCTAAAATATAAATTCTATCTGCTGTATTTTTTAGCGAATGTAAACGATGAGAGATTAATAAAATCCCCATATCTTTCTTTAATTCTGATAATAAATTAAGTGTAAATTTCTCTGTATTTCTATCCATTGCTGATGTTGGTTCATCCAAAATAAGAAACTGTGGTTTTTTATACAAGGCTCTCGCAAAAGCAATAATTTGTTTTTGTCCTCCAGATAAATTAATTCCTTCTTCACCAAGAATTGTTGCATAGCCTTGAGGAAATTGTGCAATAAATTTCTCAAAACCAATTTCTTGACAAAACTGCACCACATTTTCAGGTGTATCTTCTGCGCCAAGAAGAATATTATCCAACACATTTCCGCTAAAAATATGGATATCTTGTGGAATTACTCCAACCAAGTTTCGCCAACTTTCTGTAGAAACATGTTGTAATTCTGTTGTATTATTGATAATTATAGAACCGTTTTCAAACGAATAAAATTTCTGAAGTACTTGACCTAACGTACTCTTTCCACTACCACTTTCACCAACAATAGCAATCAATTCTCCTTTTTTTACTGATATATTGATGTTTTTTAACAATTCTTTTCTTCCTGCAAATCGAAAGGATAGATTTTTAATTTCAAGAGATTCAAAGTTTTCAACGATTACTTCTCCGCTTTTTTCTTTTTCGGAAGATGCAAATTCAAACATTCTATTGAAAGCGATTTTAGCTTCGTTTATTGGAATTGCAATTAGTGCAAGATTGGTGATTGATGGAATCATAGAACCTGCAATTCCAAGAACAGCCATTAATTCTCCTAAAGTCATCGTTTTTTCATATACTCTAAACGATGCGTAGGATAAAACGGTAATCAGAAAAATAACACTTAATATTCCTGATAATAAAGACAAGCGAATATTTATTTTGCTTAAATCAAAAATCTTATTTTGAAAATTACCATAAATTAATTGGTTTACTTTCTTAAAAATACCTTGTTTGTTAAAGTTTTTAATTTCTGAAATGCCATTCATTGTTGATATATAATTGCTTTCGCTGAATGCATAACTTTGCATCACTTCTTTTTGTGCTTTTATAATCCGTTTGTTAAAACGATAAATCAGCAGAAAATAAATAGGCAAACTCAGTAAAGAAATAACACCTATTTCCCAAGAATAAACAAATAAATAACCAAAGGAAATAAGTACAACCAAACTATCAATCACAAAACTATTGGCAACATATTTAATCACTTTTTGAATTCGATTTGTATCATTTAAACGAGCTACAAGTTCTCCAATTTTACGAGTATCAAAAAAAGGTTTTGGCAAATGAAGTAACGAATCGTAGAATTTATCAATTATTCGATTGTTAAAATCTTTGGTTTGGCGAATTAATAAAAACTCTCGCAATACCGAAAAACCGACACGAACCAATAATAAAAAGGCCAACAAACCAATACCAAACACTAATTTTTGAGTATTTTGAGAAGGTAAAATATCATCAATTAATTTTTGAGAAAATATTGCCATTGCCATACCAAGTAAAGCGACCGCAACACCAATAACGACACTAATACTCAATAGTTGATAATCTTCTTTCAAAAGATTTAAAAACCATTCTTTCTTTGATTTTTTAGTATCAACAGTTCTTTTAAATTCGTTGGTTGGCGAAAGCGTTAAACAAGTTTTGGACTTCCAAATTTTTAATAACTCATCTTTGGTATATGTTACAATTCCTTTTGCTGGATCACCAATAGTAAATTTACCGTTTTTATATTCATAACAAACAACATAGTGTTGTAAGCGTTGATCAATAACTACGTGTAAAATTAACGGTTCTTTATGGTCTATCAAGGCTTGAATATCTGCTTCATTTCCTGCTGCATTAAATTCCAATTGATTTGCTGCTTGGTATAAACCGAGTAATGTTGTTCCTTGGCGTGTTGTACCACTTAATTCTCGTAGTTTCTCCAAAGAATTTGAACCTTCGTAATATTGAATGACAGATAACAAACAAGCAACTCCACAATCTGATTGGTCGAGTTGGAGTGTTAGACTTTTTGAGTATTGTTTTTGATTTTTAGACACGGATTTCTTGGATTTTCACTAATTATTTTTGCTTTGTCATTCCTGCGAAGGCAGGAATCTATACTGAGTTTATTGATTTTATAAAAGGCTTGTTTAGATACCTGCCTTCGCAGGTATGACATTGTAGTTTATTTTAATAGTTTAAGAATTTTCTCAATTTTAGTTGCACCTTTAAATTTTTGAACCAACTTGTTTTCAGCATCATATAGAAGTATAAACGGAATACTCTTGGCATCAAATATTTCTGAAAACTCTAACGTTTTATCTTGCAGAAACATTACATTTTCTTTGTTTGATAAGTTGTATTTATTAGCAAATGTTTTGATGGTTTCTATTTCTTCAAAAGACACAAAAATGATTTGCGTGTTTTTAAAATTTGATAAATACTCACTTATTTGTTGTGCTTCGTGTTGACAAAAATCACATTCTGTATTGAAATAAACAAAGAGTTTGTTAGTGTTTTTAGCCAATTCTTTTTCTGAAAAAGGAACGTTATTTAACGTGAAAAAAGAAAAGTTTGGAATGATTTTGATGCGTTCTGAAACTTCTTTTTTATACGTTATTTTTTTGGTAATGTTAACCCCTAAATAACCAATAATGCTAATGATAATTAAGGCGATTATTATTTTTATGTATTTTCTCATAGTGGTAATTGTTACACAGAGTTTCACAGAGAAACACTGAGATTCACAGAGTTTTAATAGATGTTAATTTTATGGATTTATACTGATTATTCGCTGTTTTGTCATTTCGAACGAGGAACGAGGAGAAATCTCATCATATTGCTCACTTATTATTCATATAAAATCACGCGATTCTTAGGATGCGATTTCTCCTAATGTCGAAATGACTCTAACAGTTCATCTAAAGATCTGTCTAACTCATATTAAGCGTTAAAAACATCACTAAACCCAACCAAATCAATAAACCAGTACCATAACTAACCACTACCATTTCAAAACTCTTAGAAAACTTGTTTTCAAGCAATTTCCACAAACCATAGACCAATACAAAGAAGTAAGCAATTTCAAAGAGGTTAATAGTTTGTAAAGGATAGACCAACCAAGGCTGTAAACTCTCAATATCTAAAAAGTTGATGTAAGACAACGGATAATACTGTTGTATATCTTGCAAAGTAAACGCTGTTTTAATAAAATAGAAGTACCCAAACTTAAACAAACCAACCAATAACAATACAAACTCACCAAGTAAGGCAATTCTTAAAAAATGCTTAAATTTTATGGTCTTGGTTTCATTGAGGTTGTATAAAAAGTTACCAACACTTAAGCACATGGCTACTAAACTACTACGTAATAACACCAACAACGGTATAATAGCATAACCTAACCATTGCCATTTTTCTTGACTTTGTATGAGTTTTTCTACCTGTTCTTGAGCCAATTGCTCTGAATAGAAGTTGTAAATAAGTTCTTCTGTGTTTAGAAAGTACTTTGCTAAAAAAGCAAACGCTCCTAAAAAAAGGGTTACTAAAAATAGTAACCCGTAGTTATTGACTTTTTGCATTTTACTATATTCTAATTTGTATTTTTTTTCTTTTTCCAACCGAAATAGGCTTTAAAAAGAAAGAAAGAAGAAAGGAATAAATAAAAAAAGGGTTTGACGTTTTTATCTAATTTATAAATAGACATTGCATCCAAAAAGATTAATAGAGTTGCGGTTATTACTACTATTATTAAAAAGACATTTATTTTTTTCATTATTTTTTTCTAAATTACAAACGACCTTACCATAAAGAGGTTAAGTTAAAATATTACACAAGCAATACCAATACCTCCAAGAACTGCCCAGCCAGCAGGACCAACAGATACTAAACCTGCGTATGCTGCAATCGATAAAGCACCTCCAGCAACTGCTGCTCCATCACAAAATCCACCCCAAAAATCTCCTCCTTGAATTTTTTCTAATTCTAATAAATTTAATTCATTCATAATAGTTGTTTTAGATTATTAACATTGCATTGACATTGCTGTACCTCCGATTAATCCTATTAGTCCACCAATAGCAAAGCCGACAAACCCTCCAAATGCACCTACTCCTGCTGCTCCTACCATAAACCCCATTGCGCTACTCATACAATCATCGTAAGCCGCATCTCCTCCCTGAAGAACTTCCATTTGATTTAATTCTAAATTTTTCATAAAAATAATAATTTTTGTATATATATCACTGAAATGATGATAATTAATAACATAGCAATCTATATATACTGATTAAATGCACCTACTTTTTCATAGGCTGTCAATTTTTGACGTTGTAAACATATAAAAAATATTGAGTTATACACTTAGACGACATAATTTATTGTTGATTTTTAGCCAGTTATAAAAAATAAGGAGTAATAGTGATATATTCAATCAATATGTTTTCTAATTTTCATAATAAAGGCATTTTTAACACATTGATTACTAAGTATTTTTCGTACGGCAACTAACTGACTAACTCAAAAAAAATATTTCACATAACACATATATATGTTTGTGATTTTTTCAAAATGGCTTCATATTTGGGTGTGAAACGTAGAGAAGAAGAAATATTTTTATTAAACTTTGGTAAAGTTCTTAAACAGTTAAGAATAGGAAAAGGGCTTTCACAAGAAGATTTAGCAAATGACTGCAATATTCCTATAAACCAAATAGGTAGAATAGAACGAGCAGAAATAAACACTACGTTACTTACGGTCTTGAAAATAGCAAAAGCACTCAATATTTCTTTTAAAGATTTTTTTAGTGAGGGTTTTGAGAAAACTTACTAAACAACCCTCGAAATTGTCAATCCATCACGAATAGGCAACAGAACAGTTTCAATTCTTGTGTCATTTTTCAAGAGTTTATTATATTCGATAAGTGCAGGAGTATCAACATCTTTTGGTTGAATTTCTTCAATCACTTTTCCGCTCCACAGCACATTATCAGAAAGGATTACGCCTCCTTTATTCATTTTGTCAATAATTGCGTGAAAATAGTTGGAATAGTTACTTTTATCAGCATCAATAAATACCAAATCAAACTTTACATCAATTGTTGGGATGATTTCTAAAGCCAGACCAACATATTGTTTTATTTGATTTTTATATGGAGATTTGTCAAAATATTTTCGTTGAAAACTCTCTAATTCTTCATTTTTATCAATTGTATGAAGTGTACCTGTTCCTTGCATTCCCTCTGCTAAACAGAGCGCAGAATATCCTGTATAAGTACCAATTTCAAGAATATTTTTAGGATTTACTAATTTAGAAATCATTGCTAAAACTCTTCCTTGAAAATGTCCACTCAACATTCTGGGAACTAATATTTTTTGCCAAGTTTCACGGCTCAATTCTTGTAATAATTGAGGTTCATCTTCAGTGTGAATAGTAACGTATTCTTCAATTTTTTTTGAAAGGAAATCCATAATTTTGATAATTATTTGAAATTCAAAAATATAAAAAAAGGAACTCAATTGAGTTCCTTTTAAATCTTATTATAATTTTTCTTTGACTTTTTCTTCAAGTATTTCTTTGTCTTTATGCGACATACATTTTTGTTCTCTACATTGTTCTTCAGCATAATTGCCGAAAATTTTAGAGAGGAAAGTATTTTGTTTTGAATACTTCTTACAGTGTTTACAAATTATAAAATGAACCATTAATTTCATCTTATCAAGAAATGTGGCTTCATTATATTGATTTTTATCACATATAGTTGTTGTTTCATCACACGAAATAAAAAATTTACTCATTTTTCTATTTAGTTATTAAACCAATTATCTTCCATACATCTTCTCAACTGTGTTCTGGCCCGGTGTATTATCACCCATAAATTGGACGCTGTGATATCTAATTCCTTACAAATTTCTTCTGTTTCAAAACCTTGAATAGTTTTCATTCTAAAAACCATACTGTATTTTTCTGGCAAATCATCAATACAACTTTCTAAAATTGATTTCAATTCTTCGTTTACAATACCTTTATCAGTATCTGAAGACCAAGAATTAGGAACACGTTCTTCAATCCATTCACCTTCACGCTCACCATCATTATAAAAGTTCATTCGAACTTCTGCTTTTCCTTTAGTAGAATTTGTTTTTCGATAATAATCAATGATTTTTCTTTTCAAGATTGATATCAACCAAGTGCGTTCACTTGCTTTTCCTTGAAAATTTTTCATTGATTTGAGTCCTGCAAAAAAAGTTTCTTGTACCAAATCTTTAGCTAAATCATCATTATTTACACGTGTTATTGTATAGTTATATAGATAATCAGAATAAGATTGCACCCATTTTTCAGGAATTAGTATATGTTTTGTAATATCTGCCATTAATAAATTATCAGTACGAAGATATAAAATTTAGTTTAACCTATATGTTAGAAATCTAACACATTATAAAAAGTTTAACAATCAAATTTTCACTATTTTTACATTCTAAAACGAACTAAAATGTCTATAGCAAAAAAAGAATATAAGAGAGTTACCGTAAAATCATTGATTGATATGAAGCGGAACGGAGAAAAAATATCCATGTTAACTGCTTATGATTATACAATGGCTAAAATTTTAGATAATTCTGGAGTTGATGTACTTCTTGTTGGCGATTCGGCTTCAAATGTAATGGCAGGTCATGAAACGACAGTGCCAATTACGCTTGACCAAATGATATATCATGCAAGTTCGGTAATAAGAGCAATACAACGCTGCTTAGTTGTAGTAGATTTGCCATTTGGTAGCTATCAGTCTGACCCAAGAAAAGCGTTGAACTCTGCAATTAGAATATTAAAAGAAAGTGGTGCGCATTCAGTTAAAATGGAAGGTGGAAAAGAAATAAAAGACTCGATAAAGCGAATTTTAAATGCCGGAATTCCAGTAATGGGACATCTTGGATTAACGCCACAATCTATTTATAAATTTGGAACATATACCGTAAGAGCAAAAGAAGAGGAAGAGGCGGAAAAACTAAAAAAAGATGCGAAATTATTAGAAAAAATAGGCTGTTTTGCCCTTGTTTTAGAAAAAGTTCCTGCAAAACTAGCTCAAGAAGTTGCTGAAAGCCTTTCTATTCCTGTCATTGGAATTGGTGCTGGTTCTGGTGTTGATGGTCAAGTACTTGTAACACACGATATGCTTGGAATGACACATGAGTTTAATCCTCGTTTTTTGCGTAGATATTTGAACATGTATGATGAAATGAGTAATGCTTTTAAGAGTTATATAAATGATGTTAAAAGTGTTGATTTCCCTAATGAATCAGAGCAATACTAAAATGAGATTGTTAGATTATTGGATTTTTAGAATAGTATTGGATGCATAGATATAAAGAATTGAAGTTTTGGCAATTTAGCAGAGCATTTTGTAAAGATATTTATGCGATTACTGCTACTTTTCCTTCGGATGAAAAGTTTGGATTGATTTCTCAACTACGAAGAGCATCAGTTTCTATCGCTTCAAATATTGCAGAAGGAGCATCAAGAAAGTCTAATAAGGATTTTTCTCGTTTTTTGATGATAGCTCTAGGTTCTTGCTATGAAGTTGAAACGCAATTACTAATTTCTATGGATTTAGGTTTTATTTCTAATGAGCAAAATAATGAATTACAAGAAAAATTAACTTCAATTATGAAAATGATGTCAAAATTCAACTCAACCTTAATCTAGCATACTAATCAATCCAAAACACTAATAATCTAACCAATCTAATATACCATCTTGAAAATTCTTCATATAGATAGTAATCATCCACTATTAATAAATCAACTAAATGATTTAGGTTACACTAATGATAAAGATTATACGTCATCAAAATCAGAAATTGAAGAAAAAATTTATCAATATGATGGTATTGTAATTCGCAGTCGTTTTAAAATTGACAAGGAATTTATTGATGCTACAAAAAACCTTAAATTTATTGCGCGTGTTGGAGCAGGACTCGAAAGTATTGATTGTGAATATGCTCTTTCAAAAGGGATAAAACTAATTTCTGCTCCTGAAGGAAATCGAAATGCAGTTGGCGAGCATACGTTGGGAATGATACTTTCACTGTTTAATAAATTGAATAAATCTGATAGAGAAATCAGAAAAGGAAAATGGCTTCGTGAAGAAAATCGTGGTATAGAATTAGATGGGAAAACCATTGGAATTATTGGCTACGGAAATATGGGAAAAGCATTTTCCAAAAAACTAAAAGGATTTGATGTTGAGGTGATTTGTTATGATATTAAAGATAATATTGAGGATGAAAACTGTAAGCAAGTTTCTTTGGAAGAATTACAAGAAAAAACAGATATTTTAAGTTTGCATACACCTTTTAATGAACTTTCACAAAAAATGGTTAATACAAGTCTAATCAATGGTTTTAAGAAGTCTTTTTGGTTGATAAATACGGCTCGTGGAAGTGCTGTAGTAACAAAAGATTTGGTTAGAGCATTACAAAACGGCAAGATTCTCGGCGCAGGTTTAGATGTGTTGGAATATGAAAAAGGTTCATTTGAAAATCTATTTGAAAATGATAATTTACCTACAGTTTTCGAGTATTTAATCAATACTGAAAATGTATTACTTTCTCCTCATGTTGCTGGTTGGGCGGTAGAATCTAAAATTAAATTAGCACAAACCATTGTAGATAAAATTAAACACAAATTTTACTAATTAGCACAAAAAAATTTATTGAGTTAGTCATTTAATTTCCGTATATTTAATCCTTAAAACACTAAGATATGGAACAGTTTGAAGGTCAAGATATACTAAACTTTATAAAAGAATTACCAAATGATACTGCTTGTAAAGCATATTT
>JAKITY010000039.1 GCA_021647835.1 Flavobacteriaceae bacterium
GAGTTTCTTTCCAAATTAATGCAATGCCAACACCTTTAAGCATAATGCCTTTTAAAATAATAATAAACCATTTTGCAGGAATTACATTACTAATTATTTGCAATGGCAAAGGCATACTTGAAATAGGAAAAATAAATCCTGAAAGTATTATTACTGGCAACATTAATCCCATTAAGGAAATCATCATTGCTGTTTGTTGTGTTTTTGACACGGTTGATATTAAAATCCCTAATGATAGCGCATTAATAATAAACAATACACTTTCTAACCCTAACAAAAACAGGCTTCCTTGAACAGGCATTTTAAAAATAAAAATACTCAACACAATAATTACAATTGCATTAATTACTGATAGAAAAATATAAGGAACAACCTTACCAATAATAACTTGAAATGGTTTTAAAGGTGATACCAATAAGATTTCCATAGTGCCTAATTCTTTTTCCCGTGTAATGGAAATAGAGGTCATCATAGCAGAAACAAGCATTAAAATAATGGTCATTACACCTGGAACAAACATAAAAACGCTTTTTAATTCTGGATTGTAAACCATACGTGTTTTTGGTATGATTTGATAAGCAATTTTAATATCTTTATTTAATTCTTGCTGGTATTTTCGTAAAATTGAATTTACAAAATTACTAATGGTATTTGCTGTATTTGGATCTGTAGCATCAGTTATTATTTGAATAGTAGCATTGTTTTCTTTAATTAGTTTTTTACTGAAATCTTTTTCGAAATTTAAAACAGCCTTAACTTTTCCTTTCCTAAAAACAGATTCAATATCTGCTTCACGTTCAATAAATTGCTGAATGCTAAAGTATTTTGAAGCCGAAATTTTATTGATAATTTCTTGCGTTGTCGCATCTTTGGAATGGTCAAGAATTGCAATATCCACATTGTTGATTTCATTAGTAATAGCAAAACCGAAGAGCATA
The DNA here is from genome assembly GCA_021647835.1 of Flavobacteriaceae bacterium. Lineage (GTDB taxonomy): Bacteria > Bacteroidota > Bacteroidia > Flavobacteriales > Flavobacteriaceae > Urechidicola. The sequence goes on from JAKITY010000039.1 coordinate 939, forward strand.
ATTTGAGCAACAGGCATTCCGAAGAGAATAAACAACGAGCGTTTATCTCTAAAAATGTGGTAAAACTCCTTTTTTATAAACCCTATAAATCTTTTCATATTTATTCTCTGTGTAGGCAGAGATATTTTTTAGTTATTTTTTTGCCACGAATACACGAATATTTAAGTAAATAAATAATATGAGATTCTTCCACTTCATTTTGTTCTGTATCAGAATGACATTCTTTCACTATTCACTATTTAGTCTTACATCTTATGTCTAACAGCGACTTGTGCTGAACTTCCTGAACTAAATTCAGGATAAATGTTTCAGTAAGCGGCCTTTTATCTATTTTCATCCTCTCGCTAATTTTAAAAAGACATCATTCATACTGCCCACTTTAAACAGTTCTTTAAGTTTTTTAGGCGTATCTAATGCTTCAATTTTTCCGTCAACCATTATAGAAACTCTATCACAATATTCGGCTTCATCCATATAATGTGTAGTTACAAAAACAGTTGTGCCTTTATTGGCTGTTTTATATATCATTTCCCAGAACTGTCGTCTTGTAATTGGGTCAACGCCACCTGTTGGTTCATCTAAAAAAATAATTTTTGGGTCGTGCAATAAGGCTACCGAAAATGCTAATTTCTGTTTCCAACCTAATGGCAAAGAACTTACCAACTCGTTTATAAGATTTTGTAAACCTAATTCTTCAACCAATTGATTTCTTTTATCTTTAATGCGTTGTCTTGATAGTCCATAAATTCCGCCATAAAATGTAATATTTTCTTTAACCGTTAAATCGTCGTACAAAGCAAATTTTTGGCTCATATAACCGATGTTTTTTTTGATGTCTTCGGCATTTTTGTACACATCAAATCCAGCAACTTTTGCATTGCCGGAAGTAGGAGAGGAGATGCCAATTAGCATTTTCATCGCTGTTGTTTTTCCTGCTCCATTAGCACCTAAGAAACCAAATATTTCACCTTGTTTCACTTTAAAAGTAATATTATTAACAGCAGTAAAATCACCAAATTTTTTGGTTAGGTTTTCTACTACTATGACATTTTGGTTATCCATATTTATTTCTTACAATCCCAAATTCTCGGGAGGAATTTTATTTTATTAAACCTCACAGGTTTTGAAAACCTGTGAGGTCTGGGTTATTTTGCCAACTCCATAAAGGTGTCTTCTATGGTTGGATTTGTAATTTCTATTTTAACATCATTTAGATTATTTGCTTCTAAATATTCTTGCAAATCTTGTGGATTGAAAACATCTCGTTTATCTGCATAATGCACAAATTCCCCAAATGGATATACGCTATATTGATGTTCATATTTTTTTAAACTCTCAATGAGTTCATACATTTTATTGGCGCTAACATTATAAAGTTTTTTAGGAAAATGATTCACAATATTTTGAGGCGAATCAATCTCTAATATTTTACCATCTTGAATGAGTGCAATTCTATCGCACAATGCGGCTTCATCCATATATGGAGTGGAAACTAAAATAGTAATGCCTTTTTGTTGTAAACGTTTTAGCATTTCCCAAAACTCTTTTCTGGAAACAGGGTCAACTCCTGTTGTTGGTTCGTCCAAAAACAAAACCTTAGGTTTGTGAATTAAAGCACAACACAAAGCAAGTTTTTGTTTCATTCCTCCAGATAGTTTTCCTGCTCTACGTGTTTTAAAGGGTTCAATTTGTATATAAATATCTTCGATTAAATCGTAATTTTCTTCTATGGTTGTTCCAAAAATGGTTGCAAAAAACGCTAAGTTTTCTTCAACGGTTAAATCTTGATATAACGAAAATTTTCCTGGCATATAACCAACACTATTTCTAATGCTTTTATAATCGTTTAGCACATCAAAATCAGCAACTGTCGCCTTTCCTTTATCGGCAATTAAAAGCGTTGTTAATACTCTAAAAAGTGTTGTTTTCCCTGCGCCATCTGGACCAATAAGACCAAACAGTTCGCCTTCTTTTACATTAAATGAAATATCATTTAAGGCAACAACATCTTTAAATGATTTGCTGATATGCTGAATTGAAATACTCACAATTTTAGGTTTCTTGTTTGTTTAAATATTTAGGGATAACAATTGATAAAACAGCAATTAAAACCCAAACACTTGTTCTAAAAATCATTGCTTCTATACTTTCTGAGGCAACTGTAGCGCTCATGAATTTTAGGTAGATGAAAACCATAAAATGCATAGCTAAAACTAATAGCGTTAGTTTTTTTGCTTTTGCAGAATTCTTCCAAATAAAATAGGCTACAACAATTGAAATAGCACCAAAAACCACATTGTACAACACTAACCAAACCAATACATTGTAATCTTTGATGTCTATTTCAAGTAGTACTTTTGAGCCTGCAAAAACAGACATTACACCAATGAACAGCGCAAGTATTGCTGCTGTTTTTTGGCTCCATTTGTGACTGTTTGTTGTTAAAATATTCATCTTATTCAAAATAGTTTATATATCCTCTAAATAGGTTTCTATAAGAGGTAATTAATTAGGAAAATATTAGTGTTCAAAAACTATTTTATAAACTATTTTCATATTTTCAATATTAATTATTTTTCATTCCCTTTCCCTTTCCTTTTCCCATACCTTTAGGATGCATCTCATTAAAATGAGTGTCAAACCATTCAGGTTTTTCAACTTCATTCTCATATATATATGTGGCAATATCTTTAAGGATTTCTTTATCTAATGGTAAGGGAGGCATCACATTAAATTGATTTACTGCACCACGCATTAACGCTTTTTCCTTACTTGGATTTGTTGCCCAATTTATTACTGCATCTACAAATTCTTCTTTATTAGTGTATTGCATAGAATAGCGCCTTTTTACTGCTACAAATGGAGGAGCCAACAAGCTGTCATGAGAAACTGCTTTAGGGTTATGGCATACATAGCAGTTGTTTTTCATTAAAGTATATGCATCTATATCTTGTAAATTAGTAGCTTTGGTAATGTCTTCTTTATCTGAAGTTAAATCTGTTTTAGTTTGATTACAACTCATTAGTAATGCTGTAATGCCTATAAATAATACGCTTCTTTTTCTCATTGCTTTGTTTTTAAATTTTATTCTCTAATGTTTTCAATCCACATTTCGGCAGGCATTCCTATTTTTAGGCTGCCATCGTTTATAACATCGATTTTTACTGCATATACCAAGGCAACACGTTCTTCTTTTGTTTGAATGATTTTTGGCGTAAACTCTGCTTCAGAAGCGATCCAGGTAATAATCCCTTTATAATTTTTCATATCATCCTTTGCATCTATTTTAACATTAACGCCTTGACCTATTCTAATTTCTGAAAGTTGGGGTTCACTAACATACACACGCAATTGCATGGTAGATAAATCTGCAATTTTGTAGAGTGGTTTTCCAAACGCAGTAACCTCATTAGGCTCGGCATATTGTACTAAAACAGTTCCTTTTATGGGATTAATGATTTTGCTTTTTTGGATCTGATCCTCAATTTGTTTTATTTGTACGTCAATACTTTTTAACTCATTAACAACAGGTGCATTTTGTGATTCTACGCTTCTAATTTGCTGTTTGATCACATCTATTTTTCCATTAGCATCGTCTAATTGTTTTTGAGTCCCTGCATTGTCTTTAATTAAATTTTCAACTCTGTTTTTATTGATAGTTGCTGTTTTAAGTTGTGCATTTAGCACACTGATTTGGGATAGGACACCTCTGGATTTTGAAGAAATCACCGCTTTTGAAACCACTAACTGCTCACGTTTTAAACTCAACGGAATGGTATCTATAAAACCAACAAATGTTTCCTTTTCCAGTATTTGCCCTTCATTTACGGTAAAACTCATCAATTTTCCGTTGTTTTCTGCCGAAATGGTTATTTCTGTCGCTTCAAAATTACCATAACCGTCTGCTCTGTCATTTCCATTTTTACAAGAGAGCAGAGAAGTGGCAATGATGGTTAAAATTGTGATGCTGTATAAATATTTCATTTTTAGTTTCCTTTTGTTATGTTATAATTTGCTTTTGCAAACAGTAATTGTACTTTATGTGTGTTTAAATTGTTTTCATCTTCATATAGGTTCGTCAATTCTATGATATATGCCGAAGGTGTAATAACCCCATTTCGTAATTGGGATTCTGCCGATTTCAACACGTCTTTCCGCAGTTTAATGATCTCTAAATCTGATATTATAAACCCTTCTAATTTTTTTATTTCAGACTGCTGTTGGGATAATTCAATATTGGTATTTAAAGTAAATATTTCGGCTTCATTATCGATAATATCTTTATTTACTGATAGCGATTCACGTTTCTTTTTTGTGGTGTTCCAATCAAAAACATTCCAATTCAGTTTTATACCAACAGTGTAAAATCCTTGAAACGAATTGTCTAACATGTTTAATCCAGGGTTGCCATAACCTCCAGTTGCAAAACCCATTAATTTAGGTGAGTTTTCTTTAGAAATCAATGCTTCAGATGTTTTGATTTGTTCTTTTTTTAGTTGAAACAATTCTAATTCTGGACGAGTGATTTCATTGTCCAATTCGGTTGAAACCATTGGGTTTTCAAAATTTGAGCTTGTCTCAATTTCTTTTCCAATTAATGACGATAGTGAATTAATTAACGACTCTTTATTTAAATTAATTTCTAGAAACTGCTGATTGATTTTAAGTAATTCGGCTTCAATTACTTTATCTGAAGTTGGTAACAACAAGCCGTTTTTTATTCCCGATCTTACTTCTTTCAATTTTGCATTCAATTGCTTTTCTTTTTCAATCAATAAACCTCTTTTTTCTTGTGCCAATAAAATAGAAAAGTATAACTGATTGACTTGCTTTTTTAATTGATACAAACTGACTTCAACCTGTTTTTGTTGTGCTTTTAAGGCAACAGATTTAGCATTTAACGAAGCGTTTACAATTCCACCTCCATAAATTAATTGGTTTACAGAAAGCGTTGCACGATATTGATCTTTATTTAAAGATTCAATCCCAGCGTTCGGAATAGGTATTTCTATCACATCCGATTGATACGTTGCTTGTGCCAAAAAATCTATCTTTGGCAATTTTTCAGTTTTTATCACTTCTAAATCCAATGCGTTTTGGTTTTCTAATAATGCGCTTTGTTTTGCCAAAGGATAATTAGTGTTTAGTAATTGGTAGCATTCATTTAACGTGAGTTGCTCTTGTGAAAACACACTTAATGAAAGTAGCGCTATAATAAATGTGCTTAATTTGCTCATAATTATACTTTTATTGAGTTGATGATAAAATCGGCAACTTCGGTTTTTCTGTCGTTCATTAATTGTTTAAATGCTTTATTGTCAACATTTGCAAAAGCCTTTACTAAAGGCGTTGCTACAAATGGAAAGATGTTTAAAGCCAAAATATTAATGAATAATTGCTCGCCTTTAATGGGCTTTATAATGCCTTCTTTAATTTCGAGGGCAACTTGTTTTTTAAACTTTTCGATATTAGGAAATCCTTTTTGATCTTTCATTTTTAAGATAAATTCAGGATTTCTATTGAGTTCTTGAATTATAAAGGTTGGTAAATAAGGATGCTTTATTATGAACGAAATATAGTTGCTTGTAAAATTTCTGACTTTTTCTTCAATAGAAGAGTCATCATTTAAAATGGCGTTTAATTGTGGTGCTAAAAGTGCAAAGGCATTTTTAAAAACAGCCTCAAAAAGTAAGTCTTTACTTCTGTAATAGTAATGAAGCATTGCCTTGTTGATTTTTGCCTTATCTGCAATTTCTTGCATTCGTGCACCATTCATTCCTTTTATTTGAAAAACTTTTTTTGCAGCATCAAGTATTTGCTTTTCTGTATTTATATCTTTTGTTTTTGCCATTTCTAACTAAATGATTTAACTATTTGGTTAACAAATGTACAAAAATATATTTATTGATAGAAATTTGAGAGGTTTTTATGAAAAATTTAGCATTAGACTCTAACCTATAAAAGTTGAGGATTTAATGAGCAAAGTGCAAAACACCGTAATGGTTTTAAAAGGTTTCAGGGATATTTTACATAGTATGGAACTGCGAAGCATTAACACGAACTCCAAAATGTAAAACATTAAAAAGCGTGAGTAATTATAGCTATCAAATAAAACTAAAAGTTAATAAGCCGTAATTTCTTTTTATACAATTGCTTTATTAAAGATTATAACTAAGCCTTGTTTTAATTATTAATCAGCCACAGGCTAATCAATAATTAAAAGTGTACTATAATGTTCAGCGTTATGTAACTTGAGCTTTGGCTAAAAGCGAAAGTTTATACTTCAGTTTCTTGAAAAAATTTATTCTAAAAAGTTTCTTCTACAATGTTAATGAAATGCGAAGCATTCATGAACAACTCTAAAACAATATTAACCTTGTGAATAAACACGCTTTTTATGCGACGACGTAGGAGGGAAGCGTAATGTGTGTGGAATGGTATAATGGAAAAAATTCTCCTATTTACTTCTTAATGTTCTTTTTAATGGAAAAAATTCTCTTTTATCAAATAGAAGCAGAGCGAGTAAAAACTCTTTTTATTAAACGACGCAAGTCCGCCGAAGCTTTTTAGCGTAGGAGGATAGGAGAGTAGTGAAAGCAACGCTTCACGATTTCCATTAAAAATAGAAGTGTATGAGTAAATGTGTGTGGAATGATATTAATTGTAATTATCTTATATTTTCAGTAGGATATTTAAATAAGTGTCCGTAAATTTGTCCGTGTCCGTAAAAACGTCCGCAATATAATATGGCTACAATAAATTTCTATCTCGATAAATCTGATAAAAAAGGATTTGCTCCAATACATTTAAGAATTAACTGCAATTCTGAACAAGTAAAACTATCAACAGGCGAAAAAATTAAGCCAAAAGATTTTGATATAGACACTCACCTTGTAAAGGAAAATGCAGAAAGGGTTACTGAAATCAATCATTATTTAGGTTATCTGAAAGATAGAGCAGATGAGTTGTTAAATAATTCTTGCAAAAAGAGTTATACGAATAAAGAAATAAAAGCAAAACTTAAAGACTTCGTTAAAGCCTATAAAGAAGGACATAAAGTTAATATAGTTAGAGAGCAAGTATCTCTTTACGGAAAACCATTCACTTTTGTAGATTTATTTGCAGGAGCTGGCGGATTTAGTGAAGGCTTTATCCAAGCAGAACACAATAATAAATTCTTTGATTTTCTCGTAGCAAATGATATTAATGAAAATTCAGAATTGACACACGTTGTTAGATACAATCATCAATTAGGTTTAGATGCTGATTTTTTATGTCAAGACATTACTGAACCTGATTTTTTGGATAATCTACTATCTAAAACTAAAGACAAAAAAGTTGATGTTGTTTGCGGCGGACCACCTTGTCAGAGCTTTAGTTTAGCAGGAAAAAGAAAAAAGTTTGATAAAAAAGATGATTTATTTTCACATTATTTAGAAGTGATTAAAGTACTTCAACCAAAGTATTTTATAATGGAGAATGTAAAAGGGATTTTAACAAAAGAAAAAGGAAAAATAAAAGAACTTATTCTAAAAGAAATTAACTCGATAGTTGATATTAAAGAAATTCCAACTTTAACATCTTTTATTAAATCATTAAAGAAAACAAATATTGAAGATGATTTTCTTTTAAATTGTCTAATTAAAAGAATTGAAATTGAACAGTATATTGATAAGAAAGCAGAAGAAGTAAAAGAGAATTATATAAAAACTATCGATTCTAAATTCAGAAAGTTAACACCAGATATTGCAGATTATAAAACAAGTAAAACTGACGAAAGAATTAGTACAATTAGGCACGGATTTAACCTGTTAATTAGAAATAAAGAATGGAAAAAACTAAAGCGTGATATTATACGAGAAAAAGATTTCTGCAATATTGATAATGATTATTTTGTAGATTCTTTCACTCAATTTCTTACTGATATTGATTCAAATGAGGTAATCAATAAGATAGAAGAAGCATTTAGTAAATTAAACGTTGCTAAAGACTTTAAAAAATCTTGTGATGATATTATCCAAGCATTAAAAATTTACGTTTTAAACATAGATGATTGCCTTACAATTATTCGCGATTATTGTAATAAGGAGCAAAGTACAGAATTAGATAAAATTATAAACGATATAAAACTTTATAGAATTGAAGCTCCATTTGTAGCCAATTCATCAAATTATGGAGTTCCTCAAAATAGAGAAAGAGTTTTATTTATAGGGTGTAGAAAAGACCAAAAATTCATATCTGAAATCCCAGCAACTGTTACTGAAGAGGAAAAAGTTACAGTATTTGAAGCATTACATGATTTAGATTTTATTGGAAATAATGAAGAGGCTCACCATTATCAATTAATTAATACTTCTAAACAATTTAATGGTACTGCAAAAAAAATGAAGAGTCTTTTGAAAACTCGCACAATTGAAGGCAAACCTTTAAAAACTAAAGGGAAAACTTTTGCAGAATGGAGTAAAAAAGGCAGGCTAAATGGTCGATTTACAAAAGCAACAAAACCATTTTACGTAAAGAGTACTGAAGATTTAAGTAATAATATGAGAGTTCATGATATTTTACATAATCATAAAACAAGTAATCAAGGAGAAGATGTAATTAAACGACTTGGAATAATTTTAAAAGAAGGAAATTATAAAAAGGCTAAAACTAAATTGATTGAGTGTGGATTATCATCTAATAAAAGAAATTATAATGTTTTAAAGCCAGATGGTCAAAGTCCAACTGTTATGACGATTCCAGATGATTATATACATTACAATTCTCCGAGAGCTTTAACAGTTAGAGAAATGGCAAGATTGCAATCATTTGATGATTCATTTGTTTTTCAAGGTAAACGTTCCACAGGAGGAAATAATAGAAAGACAGAATTACCTCAATATACTTTAGTTGGTAATGCAGTTCCACCACTTTTAGCAAGAGCAGTTGCTACAGAAATTTTGAAAAATATTAAATAATATTAAAATAAGATAACTCATCTGATAAATTGGGAATAGCAACTCTTATCTCTGTTCTAATATTATTTGGGTAGCCAGATTGAAAGTTATTTGTAAAAATCTCTTTTAAAGACCTAGCTACATATTGTTCTGTAGGTTTTCCCCAATAATTACCACCAGAAAGATTTGTGACTCTTTTCACAGCAACTGAATTAGAATTATAATTTGCTCTTTGGTTAGAAGGAACAGTTACAAATGAATAAGTGAAATTATTTGTATCGTGAATATTGAATCCATCGCGACCAATAGTAATGTTTCGACCTGCGAAGCCATTTGCAGAATAAATCATATCCCATAACATAGGTATTTGAGCATTGTCGTTCCAATTAGTTTTACATTGAATAACACCAATTTCAAAACTATCAAAATCTCTACCACATAAGTAGTTAGATATTTCTGTATTAAACTTTCCTCTTTTAAAATTATCTATATCTACACCGTTATTTTGAACAGTTAAATTTTCTATGTTAGTAATAAATTCTAACTCATTTGGGAAAGTAATAACTGTAATATCAGATTCTGTATTACAAGCAAAATTTCCATAATTTACTGTTATGGCATCTTGAATAGGTTTAGGGACTAAACTCATTTTCCTTATAGCAACAGTTCAACTTCCAATTGTACACAAATTGATGTACCAGCAAACTAAAGATTCCCAAGCTGTTCCTCCAGCTGAAACTTCACTTTGTCCTCGACCTTCGCCACCAGTTGATCTAAATATACTAGATAAATGATCACCTAAATTAATAATATCAGTTTCATTAAAATCATCTCCTAAAATCTCATTAATGTTTTCTTTCCAAATTGGCCAACAGTTATTCATTGTATTAGTTGAAAATAAACTTTCAATTGATGTTTTTCTAAAATATTCAGGTATAGTCATTTATGATTCTTTTGAATTTTAAGTAAATATATAAAATCATAAAGCTATTTTTTTAACAACCGGAATTTATTTTCGACCTCATAAAATTTTAGCTAAAACAATCCTTCTACGTAAACTTCGGAGGGCAAGTAGGAGAGTAAAATATTTCTAGGATATTTTACATAGTATAGAACTGCAAAGCAATCACGAACACAGCTTTATCAAATATTAACGCTGTGAGTAATTATAGCTACACATTCGATAATATCAAAATCTCACTAAACCTTGTTTTAATTATTAATCAGCCACAGGCTAATCAATAATTAAAAGTGTACTATAATGTTCTGCGTTATGTAACTTGAGCTTTGGTTAAAAGCGAAAGTTATTACAACAGTTTCCTGAAAAATTTATTCTAAAAGTTTCTTCTACAATGTTAATGAAATGCGAAGCATTCATGAACACCTCTAAAACAATATTAACCTTGTGAATAAACACGCTTTTTACGAAACGACGATAGGAGCGCAGTGGAATGTGTGTGGAATGGAAATAAATTAGCCAATATCTAAATATTTACGGTTTTCCCTCAAATACATTTCTACAAAATTCACTATATTTAAACTCTCCCTATAATTAGTTTTTTAAAGCGTTGTAATATTTTATCTAGATGAATGAAAGTTTTATTCCACTTTAGATATTGAACTAAAAATACCATAAAATATATGAGTAATGCAATTTATCACTTATCAAGATTATCATTTGATCAAATTGAATGGATAACTGAATTAAAAAATAAATTATGTCAAAATGGGATTATTAGTGATGAAGATATACAAACAGCGTTTGAAAAAGTCAATTCTATAAACACCATAAGTGATTTTTTATATCAAATAACTTCAACATCTTCTGTTGAAAATACACAAACCTTATATAGGTTCTACGATAATGTAAACCTTGAAGGTTTATATGATAGAAAAGAAATCGTATTTAGTCCTGAATTAACTATTATTTATGGAAAAAATGGAAGTGGTAAAACTAGTTTTTTCAAAGCATTAAAAGATGCTTTTTATAAACCACAAAACATAAAAGGAAATATTTATACACCTTCTACTAATCCAATTACTGCAAAGTTTGATTTTGTTAATAAGGATAAACATTTAATATTTCAAAAAAAAGGTACTACAACTAATTTTCCTGGTTCAGAATTACAAACATTTAATTGGGAAGTTGGTAATCAAATAAATTCTACTTTAAAATTTTGTGATAAAGAAATACTAGATAGTTCTCTTTATAAGAAAGATACTGGTTGGAGTATAGATCGATATAAACTGGGACATTATGATTTACTTAGAGAAGCAGTTGATAAGGTTTCATTAAAAGTGGCTGCAAAAATCACACAAATTAATAGAGATTATGATGCAAATTTGCAATCTTTATTAAATGGGTTGAAGTCAGAAAAGGATGATGATATAAAAAAATTAATTCAAAATAATTTAACAAATGGACAGGTATTAAAAAGTAACTTTACGTTATTTTCAAATTATACGCTCGTAGATGGACACGCTGATAAAAAAGAAAAAATTCAAAAAAGAGCAACAATATCAGTAAAAGAATTAAGTGATAAAATACAAGCGCAAAATGCTAAACAAGTTATTCTAAAAAACATTCAAAGTATTACTGCCGAAAAGACTCATATTTGTAATGAACTGAATGAAATTAAAGGCAAAGTTAAACGGATTAAAAAACTAAAAAATAGCTTAGATTTCTCCAAATTAGAACAGTATCAATTGATTTTTGAACCTAATAAAAATAATCAGTCATTTATTGAATTAATTAAAAAAATCACTGAAACTGCTTTGGTCTTTGGGTTCGAAAACTATCCAGAAGAAGTAGATAAGTGCTTTTATTGTAACCAAAATTTACCTGAAACAAACAAATCATTAATTAAAGAAATCCACTCTTTAATTGACAATGAGATAAACTCAGAAATAGATAAATTAGATAAAGAATTAGAAGCTTTTAGAAAGCGAATAGAAGCTGTAACTGAAAAAGAAAATCCCATTTATGACTATAAAGCTATTGGAGATGTTTACGAATGCTTAAACAAAGAAAAAATTGAATTAAGTAAACTACACAACCAAGCTTTTGATTGTACAATATTATCAATGATTGAAGTTGAAATTAAAGAGTTAAAGGACTCAATTTCATCAATTGACTCTCTTTGGACAAATAATGACTCTTTATTTTATATAGCACAATCTGAAGATAAAATTATAAATATTGAGATTCTGCAATTAGAAAAACAACTTCTTGATATTGAGAAAAATAAAAAGAAGGCTCTTGATGAATTAAATTCACTTGAAGATTACGAATTTTGTGTTAGTCAGAAAAGTTTATTGCTATCTCTTTTAACATTGCTTAGTGAGTCTTCAAAATATAATCTGGTAAGTAATAATTTTACAAATATTAAATCTAAAATATCTCGTGATAAGGGAAGAGTAGAAACAGAGTTAATTAGACAAAATTATCTCCAAACGTTTAATGCAAATTTAGAATTTTTTGAACTACATAGAAGAGAGCGATTTAAAAGGCATTTTTCTAATCCAAGTGGTCAAAGCAAAGTTGAAGCAAAAATTCAAGTCGATGATAATATATTTGAAGTCTCTGAAATTCTAAGCGAAGGAGAAGCCAAAGTTTATTCCTTTTGTGATTGGTTGACTGAATTAGAATATGATGATAATAAAATTCTAGTTTTTGATGATCCTGTAAATAGCTTAGATCAAGTAAATATTTATAAAGTAGTTGATAAAATCATCGCTTTAAGTAAAAAGTATCAAGTTATTGTTTTTACTCATCATTTCGAATTTTATCATAGATTAATACAAAAATCCTTAGGTGGTTCTCCTCTTAAAAAAGGAAAATGTGAATTGTGTAAAGATGATACTGAAAGAAACCAATGCACAGGTTTTAATTCAACTTCAAATATTACTCATAAATGTGGAAAATATTATATGATTGAGCATATCTTAAGACCTGGTCAAGTTGTCGAGGATGTTATGTTTTTAACCTTAGATTGGGAACAGAGAATTGAAGTTTTAAGAAATAATTTATTGAACGGAGATATTAGAGAAGCAGATAAACATTTAAGAACTTCTATCAATAATTTCTTTGAAAGATTTGTTATGAATGATATTAAAAGACAAGTTTATAAGAACAATGATTTGATTAAAGAATGGAGAGGTTTTAGGCAGGTTCATATAGATGACTATGATATTTTGATGAATGTGCATAATAAGATTTCTGGTGAATCGAATATACACGAGCCTTCACCAGAAGTTAGAACTCCATTAGATGTTCAAGGCTATATAGTAGAATTTAATAAGACTGTAAGAGCCATTAATAGCATAAGAGGTTTTGAAAACCCTTCTCCACCAAGAGCAGTAGAGGAAATAACACTTAACTAAAAATTCATATGGATAATGAAACTCAAATAAAATGTCCTAATTGTGGAACATCAATTGATGTTCAAGATATATTAGCGCATCAATTAGAAGAAGAAATAAAACAAAAATATCAATCTCAAATTGCTGAAGAAAAGAAAAAATATGAAGCTGGACAGGAAAAACTTAGTGAAGAAAAATTAGAGTTTGAAAAAAAGAAAAAGCAAGAGAATGAACTATTTCAAGAACGTCTTGAAAATCAATTAAAAGAAGGCAAAAAAGAAATAGAGTCTAAACTTAAACTGAAATTAAAGGAAGAACAATCGGAACAATTTGATGCCTTGCAAAAAGAATTAAACGAAAAATCAGAGCAAATTAAAGAGTTAAATAGGACTAAAGCAGAAATTGAAAAATTGAAACGTGAGAAATCAGAGGTAAAAGAAATTGCTGAAGCTGAATCTCAAAAGAAATTAAATGAAATTCTTATATCTGAAAAAGAGAAAATTAAGAAATCAGAAGAAGACAAAAATGAATTGCGTTTCAAAGAAATGCAAAAGCAACTAGAAGACCAGAAAAAGCTTACTGAAGAAATGAAACGTAAGCAGGAGCAAGGTTCTATGCAACTTCAAGGTGAAGTTCAAGAATTAGCAATAGAGGAGTGGTTAGCATCAAAATTCCCATTAGATACAATTGAAGAAATTAAAAAAGGAGCCAGAGGAGGAGATTGCATTCAAATTGTACACTCAAGAACTGAACAGAATTGTGGAACAATTTATTACGAAAGTAAAAGAACAAAAGATTTTCAACCAAGTTGGATTGAAAAATTTAAGGCAGATATAAGAGATAGAGGAGCAAATATTGGAGTTTTGGTAACAGAAGTTATGCCATCTGATATGGACAGAATGGGATTGAAAGATGGAATTTGGATTTGCAATTATGAAGAATTTAAAGGTCTTTGCGCAGTTTTAAGAGAAGGTATTTTACAGGTAAACAATGCAATTGTTACTCAAGAAAACAAAGGAGATAAAATGGATTTGCTTTATGATTACCTTACGAGTAATACTTTCAGAATGCAAATAGAAGCTATTGTTGAAGGGTTTACCCAAATGAAATCAGATTTAGATAGTGAAAAACGTTCAATGCAAAGAATTTGGAAACAAAGAGAAAAGCAAATTGAAAAAGTCGTAACTAATACAATAGATATGTATGGTTCAATAAAAGGAATCGCTGGAAATGCGATACAATCGGTTAAAGCATTAGAATTGCCAGAAGTTGACGATGATTTAGAATTAAACCTATAATGTTAAAAGATTCTCTATATTAATATTAGTCTCATAAATTTTTAACTATAACATTAGAAAAATGGGCATCCATAATTTAGGAATTCAGTAATACTTATTATAAATATATGAATGGATTTAGAATAATCAATCTTGAAGTTAAAAATCATTATATACTTGAATCTAATGATTTTAGATTTTATGATGATAATGATAGTAATAATAACCATAAAGGCCCATATTTTACAGTCATTATTGGTGCTAATGGAACTGGTAAAAGTGAAATTTTACGATGTTTATTAGAAGTATGGAGGGATTTTTATCAGCAGTTTAATGATGAAGAATATCGTCCTTTACAATTCTTTTATACTCTTCATTATTCTTTAGAAGGAAAAGAGTACAAATACTCAAATAATATGAATTCTAAGTTTATATTATTAACAGGAAAAAATAAAGGTTACCCTAAATCTAAACTATACGATTCTAATAATAAGGAGATTCTATTTAGTAAGGATAATTACTATGAAATTTTTCCATTACAAATTGTTGCACAGTCAATTATGATGACTGATAAGTTTTTTGTACCTAGAAACGAGAAAGAAAAATTAAGGTTTGCTCCATATCATTATTTAGGTATTCGTAATAGACCACAACAATCAAGTACAGGTTTTTATGTTAGACGGACTGTTGATTTAATAATAAAAGCATTAGAAAAAGATTACTTCAAAAAAGGAATAAATAAGCTTGTTGAATTTATGGAAGCTTCTGGCTCATTTATAATTCAATACAAAACAAGAAATACGAAAGACTTTTTTACTGGCGAACTTACTGCAGAAATACTTGATTCATTTTTTAAAGAAATAGAAATCAAATATAAAGATAGACAAGCGCCATACAAATTAGGTCATTTCAATAATTTAAAAAAAAGTGCAACAGCACTTGTTAATTTAGTAAATTTTGTAAACCTTTTAGTTAAAAGTTCTAGATTAGAAAAAGTTGATAGAAGTTCAGCAAAAACATTAGATTTTGACCTTTTAATTGATAAACAATTAGATTTCTTAAAAGAACATCAATATGATATTGATTGGCTAAGAAAGATTGGATTATTATCTAATCCAGTTATTAAATTTTCTGATAAAAATGTAGAATTGCAAAAGGCAAGTTCTGGAGAATTTCATTTGTTTACAACAATGATAGGTTTAATGGCATCTACAAGAAAAAATAGTTTAGTAATAATTGATGAGCCTGAAATTAGCTTACATCCAAATTGGCAAATGAGGTATATTGAGTTTATAAGAGAGCTTTTTAAAGATACTGATCGGGTTACATCTCATATGATAATAGCAACACATAGTCACTTTTTAATTTCTGATTTACACGGTGAAAATTCTAATATAATTGGACTTAAAAAAGAAAATAATGAGATTAAGTCTTTAGAAATAAACAAAGACACCTATGGATGGTCTTCAGAAGATGTTCTTTATAATATCTTTAATGTAAAATCCCCTAAAAATTATTATTTACAAGCTGATTTAACTGAGCTTTTAGGAATGGTCTCTAATAATATCAAAGAAGTTGACAAAATTGATTCAATCATTAAAAAATTAAAAAAATTACCAAAAAGAGATAACGATCCTTTACAAGAAATCATTATTGAATCTGAAGAATATTTAAATTCAATTAAAAATGATTAATCAATTAATTAGTCCATATAATTATTCACCTCAAGAGATTATTTGTGTAAATAATACAGCAAACAACTGGGGAAGTCAGACAAATTGTATTAAAGACTTAAAGAAGAATATAAATGTGCATTTTGATAATCATCAAAATGAAAAATGTTGCTATTGTGGTTTACTTTATGATAGAACAGGAAGAGGAGAAATTGAACATATTGTACCAAAAGAGAATGCTAAATATCCACAATTTTCTTATACTCCAAATAATCTAGCTAAAGCTTGTCAATTATGCAATTCATCAAGTATGAAACATACTTTTGATTCAGTGAGTCAATTAAATCCAGTTTATGAACAATGTGAATTTAATATTGTACATCCATATTTAGATAATCATTTATATCATTATAAATGGAGTTATGGTATTAGACGAGTTCTTATTGCTGTAAACAATGATTCAGATAAAGCAAGAGAATCTATTAGAATTTTTGAGCTGGATTCAGAGAAAAGAACACGTGCTAGAGCTATTGAAAGAAACCAAGAAATGTTAGATGATTTATATGATTTACCATTAAATGTTAAGAATAGAATTAAAAATGCATTAAAGAAGTTCTAAGTTGTTTTTGGCCTCATAAAATTTTGGTTAAAACAATAGGAGAAATGAGCGTCCATATTTTAGGGGTTTAGTAATACATAATCTAAATAGTTTCAATTATACAAGGGATTTCAAAGCAATGTTAAGTAGTTCGAGTGTTTCCTAAAATATAGCGAATAAGCCGTTAATTGTTTCCAAAATTATATGCAGCCTTGAATTTTTGTTTCTTTTGTTTCAAGACAAAAGATAGTGAAGAATAAAAAAAAGGATTAATAGAAGTTCTAAATATAACAAGTGTATAGAAATTTATTTTTCTTAAATTTTATACTCTTGTGGAAATCCACGAGAATCGTCTAAAATTTTTTATAACGTACATTTCCTCGAATACGTGATTTTTAAACAGAGCAAAAAGGTTAGCTTTTATTTTGGCGTTGGCAAGCGGCTGGAAATTGTGGTTTAAAAATAATTGCATTAGCAATTTTGTTTTAAGCAAACAATCGAGCGTTTGGCAGCGGCTATTTTACATAACGGCTAATTATAGATACAAATGTTTTATTAAACGCTGCGAAGCAAACCGCTTATTAGTTTAATGACCCAAGTTCCAATTAAAGTATAGAAATGTAATG
>JAKITY010000040.1 GCA_021647835.1 Flavobacteriaceae bacterium
TGCTCTTAAACCAATATCTTTTACTTCGCCTTCTATATCATCTATCTTCACAATATCTCCAATTTTTATGGGGCGTTCTAGTGCTAATATAATTCCTGAAACAAAATTATTAATGATGTTTTGCAATCCAAAACCAATACCAACTCCTAAAGCTCCTATACCTACTGCAACCTTACTAATCTCAATACCAGCACCAAACAAGGCGATTAAAAAGCCGAAAAAGGTAAGCGAATATTTAATCATTAACGAAAATGTACTCGAAACACCTTTAGATAGATGGGTTCTTGGATATACTTCTCTGTCAAGAAAATAACTGATAAACTGCGATATCCAAATGGTGACTTGTAAGATGATAAAAAATGAAATAATATTAGCCAATGAAATACTCAACTCACCAACTTCTAGGGGACTATTTATAAAATCCGTAAAAGAAGAAAAAATAGTTTTACGAATTTTAAGCAAACCTAAAATCACGTAAATCCATAAGAAAAAGGCAATGATTTTTAGAACCTTATGAATTGATTTTAAAACCAACTCGCTATCTTCTTTTAAAATATTAGAAAATTTATAAAGGGGCCCCATCAGAAGTAAATACAAAAAGGATTCTAATAAAGTAACCGCTTCTTTTATAATTGTATATACGATAATAGTACCAATAATTGTTCTTATTAATATAAATGATAATTGAACGCTTCCTATAATATTAGCAACAAAAGCAATAGCACTTAAAAAGATAAATATAGAAATGTTTACTTCTCCATTCTTTAATCTGATTTGGTTTAAAATGTTTTAACAATCCATAGGTAACTGTTGGGCTTGGAACTGGTCTATAATACTTTACTGGTTTATCTAATTCCCAAGGTTGTTGTTTTCTGTTTTTCCCGAGTACTTTGGCTTGCGCTCCCCAAAAACGATAACCTCCAACAGGAGGTTTTAGATGTAGGTTTGCCGAGAACGGGTTAAATAACACATTCGCTCCTGCATTTATCAATCGTAATCCGTAATCACTATCTTCACCATATCCTCCATCAAAATTAATATCGTTTCCTATCGTTTTAATCACAAAATCTTTACTTACGCATGAGTTTGCATTACTAAATGATGATATTGCACCAACTTTCCATCGTTGATTATTTGATTCTAGTTTATCTAATCTGTTTTTTAAATCTGATAAATCTTGATGTATATTTTCTGCCATTACATCCAATCCGTTACAAGCTTCTGCTTTATATGTTTGTAGTAATTTAATATGGTTTTCAACAAAGTTTGGTTGAATCCTAATATCATCATCAGCAAAAATGATATAATCTCCTGTACACATTTCAATAGCTTCATTTCGTGCTCTACAACTTCCTTTAGATGTTTGCCATTTTACATCAATTTTAAAAGGGAAGTCTTCTTTTTTATAATATTTTGAATCTCTTTCGTTTTCCGATGTTGCGTCAACAATAACTACTTGTGAAATAGGGTATGTCTGAGTCTTATGATCTTCTAATAATAACTGAGTGTATTTTTGCCTTTTCATTGTTGGAATTACCAAACTTACAGTTGGTTTTCCTTGAATAGCCTTTAATTTTCTTGGTGCAACTGAAATACTCTCAAACTGTTTCTTATATTTCTTTTTTGCTTGGTTATATGCAGAAAATTCTTTTGGAAATGCAAAAAGTCCTTTTCGATTCATCATATAATAACTATGATGGGATTTAAAGTGTTTTCGATAAAATATATAACAATCAAATCTACTTACTTCAACTTTATTTTCTAATGGTTTATAGAGTCCCTTTACATACAATGGTATTCCGCTTAAATTGCGAAGTAAGTTATAACCAATATCTAATCCTTTTATAAATTCTCCGTTATAATTATTATCAAACCCTTTTAAATTATTCTCCCAAACATCTTTTCTTACTACAAACTCATTAGAATTTACACGCCAAGAAATACATTGATCTAAGTTATTAAAATCATTTAAATACCACCAATATACTGCTGTTTGATAGATAATATCTTGAAAGGAATTTTTAAAACCTTGGTCTAAGGAACTATGCCACAAGTCTCCATAACCATTGGCAAGTTCATCTAGTATTTCTAAATTGGGATTTCCAAAATATAAAAGTTTACGGTCATTTGGAGTTCTATATTCTTTAAATTTTTTCATTAATAATACTCTTATAATAATTTATATTTTGTTTTGCTATATTTTTTTGTAAAAAAGAGTCTTCTATTCTGTTTCTTGCTCCATTTCCCATTTTAGAATTTAATACTTGATCATTTAACAATTGTAAAACCTTATCTGCATATTCTTGATGATTCTTTGGGTTTACTGTATAGCCTGTTTCTCCATCAATCATTAATTCTTTTGCCCAACCAATATCAGATGTTACCAATGCTTTTTTTAATGCCATCGCTTCTAGCCATGTCATTGGAAAAGCCTCAGCAAAACTCGGAAGCACAACAACGCTTGCTTTTGTAATATAATTCTTTACTTCTTGATAAGGAACATGATTAATATGGTTGATTTTTTTTAATGCTTTTTCAGATAATTTTTCTTTAAATAGTTGTAATGTTGATTTTTTTTTGAATATATCAATAACATCTTTTCCTAATAAATTCAAAATTGTATTTGGTGATTTTTTAATAATTAAATTAAAAATTGATGCTAATTCTAACACTCCTTTCTTTCTAATAATTGAGCCAAAATACAAAATAGAGCTTGGTAGAGTCTCTGTATCTATTTCTGAAAAATGTTGTATATCAATTCCATTATGAATTATTTTTATTTCCTGCTTTAAATTAAAAATTTCTTTCGTTTTATCAGCAGTAAATTTACTTACCGAAGTTATATAACTTGCTGATTTTAATGCTTTTTTTTCAAAAAAGAAATTTTTAAAGTGTTGCTTTCTTCCTTCGAGGTTACAAAAGTATGCGTCTGAACTATGTAAACGAATCAATATTGGACAATCAAATTTCATAAACGCTGTAATTCCTGTCCAATCTGCTGCTTCAACAAGGTCAATTTTTTCTTTTTGAATAACTTTATTTATATACTTTTGAATGTCCTTTCTATAAAAATACCAACTTAAGAAAGAATGTTTTTTATACGCAATTTTATGAATTATTATTCCGTTATCATCGACAATTTCACTTGTATCTTGACTGTATATAAAAACTGAAACCTTATAATGTAATTTTATCAATTCAGATGCTAAATTCTTGATGCTTGTACCTAAACCTGCGCAATTAGCAATTTTTTTGTGTGGATATTCTGGAGTAAGAAAGGCTATATGCATTCTAATAATTTTAGATGGTTAGCAACCATGATATCTAATGTGTATTCTTTTTCTATTTTTGAATTTACATTTTCACTTATTGATTTTCTTCTTAAAACTACATCTTTAATAATCTGAGCAAGAGTTTTTATATCTTTTGGCTCAAAAATGTATCCATTTTTATTATTTGTGATTATTTCTAAATTTCCACCAACAGTAGTTGTAATTACAGGAACGTTACTTGCCAAACTTTCTAAAATGGATAGGCTAAAACACTCCATATAAGTTGGCTGAATTAAATAATGGTAATCACATAATAATTTATTTAGCGTAGGCGAGTTTCCTTTAAAAGAAATAATTTTTTCTAATTTTAATTCTTTTTGCAAATCTAATAGTGTGTTTTTATAATAACCATCGCCATAAATATCAACTTTTATGTTTTTATATAGTTCTCTATCAATTTGAGATAAAGAGAGTAGTAAATCTTGGATTCCTTTAGATTTCCTTAAGTGAGATACTACAACAAATTTTATTGGGTATTGTGTTCTATCTAGTTGTTGCTTTTTATATAAAGAAGTTTTAATTCCGTTATAAACAACAACTGTTTTATTTCTAACATGCAGTCCAAAATCATTTATAATATGTTTTGCCGTATATGATGACACACCTACCAACTTATCGGTATATTTACTATATAGGATCCCTTTAATTTTATTTTTAATTCGTTTTTTTAAAATAAAACCACCTAAAGGTCTCGGATTATGATCTACATTAATTATATATGAATTCATCAATTTCTTTATTTTTTTAAAAAATGGAGAAATTGGTTGTAGAAAGTGAGTAATTACAATATTATACTTTAAATTATTTAAAGAGCAATACTCTAAAAAATAAGACTCAATTCCATTATTATTAGCACTCATGATTGTCAATTCGCTATAATAATCAAACTGTACAACATCTTTAAAAAACCAAGTTACATTGTATCTTTTTTCTTTTAAAGCACTATCGTAAGCTTTGAAAAAACGATCCATACCTCCTATTCTCTCTGGAATAAGAATATATTCGCATATTATAACTATAGATTTATTCATTAACTCAATTCTAGTAATGTATTTACAATTCGTTCGCTTGTTCCTTCTAGTGGTTTACTTATTCCTAATTTTAATATCTCTTCTTGCTGTTGTCTTAGTTCATCAGGATTTAATAAAGAATTATTGATGGCTTTTATTAATTCTTCTTTGGTTTTTGCAATAACTACAGCTTCACTTTCCACAACTTTTTTATAATGATTATAATTTAAGAAACGCTGGTCATTAAACAATCCATTTTCAATATTTCCAAGTACTTGGTTAACAACTGGTTTGTCAAATATCATAAAGTCTAAACTCATTGTAGAACACATATTGATGCTTAAATCAGAATACTCTAAAATACTACGCAAATCTTTAATATCGTCTCTTAATGGTAGGCGTTGTGACCATGGCTCAGCATGATTTTCACGAGTTTGCACCCATTTTGGTTTATTCCATGAAATAAAAGGGTATTTTCTTCTAATTTTATCAAATCGAGAGCCGTCATCAGCAGGAGAAGTTCTAACCAGTAAATTAACTGAATATTTAATTTTATTATCTAAAATTGCATCAGCGATAATACTAATTGCCAATTGGTCATTTCTTCCTGTAGATAAATCTCCACAGCTAAAACAAATTGTTTTTTTTGAATCATCTAAATTAAAGTTTTTATAAAAATTAGATTTTGAAGTTTTATAATCTTCCATCACATAAGGTTCAAACTGTGGCGTTCCAACAATATAAATATCATTTTTATTAACTGATGGATAAAAATACAATAGTTCTTCTTTCATTAAATCACTCCACACTAAAAAAGAACTAAACATTGCGGGAATTCTACCTTTTGAAGATAAATTATCCCAACTAAAAATAAATGAACAGGTTTTTATGTTATTTTCATTTGCGGCATAGACCAAAGGTGCTATATATGGTGGACGCTGATGTGTAAAAAATAAAATATCTGGTTTATCAATCGATAACGTTTTAATAAAATTTTGAGTTATATCACTTTTGTTAAATGCTTTGTACACCTTTTTCTGATACCATTTCATATTCTTTTCAGAATGAAAAACTGAAGCAATTAATCTAATAAATCTATTGATAAAATCTCTTTTAGAAGTTCCTTTTGGTTTTGTGAAGTTAAGTGTATCGTTCATTCCAAAAAAGGAACGATGCTTGTATAAATGTGCAGTTTCATTTAATTTTCGCCAAAACCATGCTTTTCTATTTTCTCGATATATATCTAACTCTATAATTGAAATATTCTTATAATTTGATAAGTCATAAACACTTTCTCTTAATCCTGAGTAGATAACAACTTCATCAAAACCATTTACCGCCTTATTTAAAAATTTACTTAAAACAAAGTTTCTGTAACCTACACCATCAACTATGACTAAACCAAGTTTGCTCATTCTAAATCTCTTTAAATTGTTTTTGATGATTTAATTGCCATAACTCTTCTGAATTTAAATTTTCTAAGAATTTTTGAGCACTATTTCCTTTTCCAAAACTATATTCTTGAAGTTGAACTCTCTTAGTATTAGAATTAATTGCTTTTAAAATTTCATCTATAGAATAATCTACATTTAAAATATGCGAATGTAAGGCTCTATTCTCTTGTCTTGTTCCTATATTTATTGTTGGAACTCCATAATAAGGTGCTTCTCGTATTCCTGCACTTGAGTTTCCGATGATATAATCTGTATTTTTAAGTAATGTCAAAAAATATTCGAATCGAATTGAAGGATACACTTTAAAACGGTCTTTGTTTTTTAATTTTTGATAAGCATCAATAATAAATTTACTTCCTAAATCATTATTGGGGTAAATAACTACATAATTCTTATCTGATTCTAATAATGCTGTAACAAAATCTTCGGAATATTTTTCCATAAACTTTGCTTCGGTAGTTACAGGATGAAACATCACTATTGCAAAATCATCAAAAGGAATTTGATAATAATTTTTGACTTCGCTTAACTCAGGCAAATTATCAGAAAACATAATATCAATATCTGGTGAACCAATTGTATAAATAGATTCATTGATTTCTCCCATTTGAACCAATCTACGCTTGGCATCATCATTTGAAACAAAATGAATATGGCTTAATTTACTTACCGAATGACGTATCA
Source organism: Flavobacteriaceae bacterium (assembly GCA_021647835.1). Taxonomy (GTDB): domain Bacteria; phylum Bacteroidota; class Bacteroidia; order Flavobacteriales; family Flavobacteriaceae; genus Urechidicola. Next base: position 6,481 of record JAKITY010000040.1, read on the forward strand.
ATTCATCAATTGTACCTGATAGTTCTCCGCCTTCAATATGTGCTACTAAAATATTATTTAAACTGCCAACAATGGAGCCAGCAAGTGCTTCTACTCTATCGCCATGCACAATAATTAAGTCAGGTTTTATTTGTTTTACATATTTTGAAAAACCTTCAATAGTTTTTGCTAAGGTTAAATCCATTGTAGATTCATCCGTATGATTTTCAAATGTCGATATATTTTTAAAACCACTGCGTTCAACTTCAATCAACGTATATCCATATTCTTGTATCATATGCATACCTGTTACAAATATATAAGGTTCAAAGTCTTCATTTTCCTGAAGAATTTGTAGAAGTGATTTTATTTTACCAAAATCGGCTCTAGTACCTGTTAAAAATGTTATTTTTTTTGATTTATTCAATATCATTCAAAGTTAATTGTTCATTGTTTTCAATATCATGAGCTGCTCGTTTGTCCAAAATATCATTATATTTTTCGGCTAATATTTCTCCTGTTCCTGGTCTTTTTACCCAAATATTTTCTTTGGTAAACAACTCTCCTTTTTTAATATTTGCAATACTACAAACTGTTGCAAAGGCAAAATCAATAGTTACTTGTTCTTCTTTTGCAGGTTCTTTTATTCCTCCACGCATTTGCCATATTAATTTTGCCCCTTCAATTAATTCTTTTGTCTGTTTTTCGTCCATAGAACAAACAATATCTGGACCTATACGTTGCATAGTATCTGTAAAATGACGTTCTAATATACTTGCTCCTAATGCCACTGCTCCAAAACAGGCATGATTTGAAATTGTATGATCAGATAGTCCAAAAACTTTATTCGGAAAGGCATTATGCATTTCAATCATCGCTCCAAAACGGACTAATTTTGCTGGAGTTGGATATAAATTTGTGGTATGTAAAATAGCAACATCAACATTATATTTATCAAAAATGACCAATGCTTTTGATATACTTTCAACTGTATTCATTCCCGTACTTAAAATTACAGGTTTTCCAAATTGTGCAATATGTTCTAATAATGGATAATTATTACATTCTCCTGAACCAATTTTATAGGCTACAACATCCATTCTTTGTAATCTATCTGCTGCTACGCGAGAAAATGGCGTAGAAATAAATAACATTCCTTTTCTTTCTACATATTGTTTTAACTGTATTTCATCTTCTTCATTTAAAGAGCATCTATCCATAATTTCATAGATAGAAATATCTGCATTTCCAGGAATCACTTTTTTTGCCGCAGCACTCATTTCATCAGCAACAATATGTGTTTGATGCTTAACAACTTCTACTCCGGCTCTTGCTGCAGCATCTACCATTTCAAAGGCTGTTTTTAAAGAACCTTCGTGATTAATACCAAGTTCAGCAATTACTAAAGGCGGATAATCTTGTCCTATTTTTCTTCCTGATATTTTTATAAATGGATTACTCATTCTTATATTTATTATAATAATATACTGCTAAATCAAAGTCTTCTTGCGTATCAATATCAATAGATGAAAAAGAGTGATTTGTTATCATTGTAAAATTATTTTCTCCTAATATTTTTCCTTGTTCAATAATGGTTGATTTGGTTATATACAACAGCCCGTTTTCAAAATACAAAGGTTCTAAATCTTGGCTTCGCTGTCCGATTTCGTAATTATACGGAACAAATTTATTATCAATTATCTTTCCAAATTTCTGATGATTTCTTGTTACTGCCATCAAACTATCGTAATCATTTTGGTCAAATAATCTCAAAGCATCAACAAGTAAATTTTTTGGTCTTAAAGGGTTTGTTGGTTGTAATAAAATTACATTTTCATAGTTATCTTCTAAATTTTCAATAACATATTTTAAAGTATCAATGGTTGGTGAAATATCGGTTGCTAAGTGTTTAGGTCTATTTTGAACAAATACACCATATTTGTGAGCAATTATTTTTATGTGTTCATCATCAGTAGATACAACAATATCATTGATACCGCTATTTTGCGCATACTCAATACTATGTGCTATGAGAGATTTATTTCCTAATAATTTAATATTCTTATTTGGTAGCCTTTTAGAGCCTCCTCTTGCAGGAATAATTACTATGTTTTTTTTATTTTTCAAACTGATGTAAATGTAAGTATATAAACGAAATGTGAAAAGTGAAAAGTGAAAAATTAATGAGTATGATTAATTGGCTTCCAATAAATTTTTGCTTCTTCAATTTTTTGATATTCTTTAAATTCGATTTTTGTCAATCTATTACTATTTTTTATCAATCTTGGAAAGTTAATTAAAACATCAAATAATGCCTGTACAATTGCTAAAAACGCTTTAAAATCTCCTTTAAAAACTTTTAGTTTCAGTTGCATCCAAAATGTGTATAAAAATCGTCTTGGTATCTCTTTTATTGGATAAAATAAAATATATAAATACCATCCTGAACGCAAAGCTCTACGCAACCTAAGTCTATAATCTTTGTTTTTCTTTCTACTTTTAATATCGACTCTATGATGCACTAGAACGCTTGGTAAATAGTGAACTTCCCTGCCTTTTTTAAATAATTGAAATGCTACAAAATCTTCTTCGCCATAAAACTTAAACCATTCCAAAAAATTAGGAGTTTCTTTCCAAGCATCCACTCTTATTGCAAAACTAACAGCTCCAAAGCTTTTAACTCTAATAGGAGTTTCATTGGTCAATGTCAAATTTGGTCTTTCTTTACTCCAAAAAGAACGAAATGAAATTAGTCCAACTTTTTCGTTTTCCTTAAAATAGTTTGAGACTTCTTTCAAAACATTGTTTGTTAAGAAATTTGCATCATCATCAATACTTATAGCATATTTGGTTTTTACTTTATTTAAAAGAATATTTCTAGTATAATGAATTCCTTTCGAATTACTACTCCTTATAACTTCTATCTTGGGATAATTCTGTTTTATGTACTCAAAAGTATTATCTGTAGAACCATCATCACAAATTATACATTTTAAATCATCATTTGCCAATAGAAATTTGATTTTTCTTAATGTAATTATTAATTCAGGTAATCTATTCTTAGTTGGAATTAACAAAGTAAATTTTGGAATTTCCACTTTAGTAGCCATTTGCTATGTTTTTGTCTAAACCTTTTGAAATTAAAAACTTTTTAAAAATACTTTTTGGAGAGATAATCTTTCTGAAAAGGTGATTTTTTATAAAATAACTGAACTTGCGTCCTTTAAAATGAGAAGAACTAATTTCTATCAACTTCTGACTCGGTTTATTATCTGATTTGTCTAATTCATCTTGCATCCAATCTTCATATATATTTCCTAAATGGTACGCATAATTATCGTTAGTCGTCAATCGCCAACCGCCTGATTTAAGAACAGGTTCATCTAAATACTTGCGCTCACTATCGCCTCCTAAAAGGTATTTAGAACTTTCTTTTGGCAAATAATCAAAAACTTCTTTACGGTATGTTGCTACAAAATGACCTGAACCAACTATGGCTTTTTCTCCGTTTTTAGATGTTATGGTTAAATTGGTTTTTAAAAAAAATTTATTGTAATTATCATTCCAACCAATACTTTTATAAAATTTTTTTAATCCTTCTGGGTTCACAACTTGAGTGAATTTGAGTTTCTTTGAGAAAAAATTATCAAAAAACAAATTAAAACTATTGACTGTATATTGTTTAAACTGTGGTACAATTCCTACAACTCCTGCTTTTGAAAAATTATTAAAAACCTTTGTTGTTTCGTTTTGCCATCCATTTAAAAATAGTACATCAGCATCTGAAATGGTTATAATCTCTTCATCTACTAATCTCAAAACCTTAAGAATTGCATTTAATTTACCAATACTTTCGGTATGTATAAGTTCTTGAATATTTTTTTCTTTAAATTCATTATTCAAAAAATCAACTACTTCTGCATTACTTCCGTTATTTACTATTGTTATAGCTGTTTTTGAATGCACTGATTTGTATAAAGATTGTAGCGTTATTTTAAGAATTTTTAATAAATCTTGTGCATATTCATTATTTGATATATGTACAGGAATTATAATTCTGTGCATGAATTTACTCTTATCGAGTTTTTTATCTTTATTTGGGTTGTGATTTTTACGCATTTATCAATTTACTAACAATATTTTGATATTCATTTTTTATTTTTTCGACTGAATAATTTTCTAAATAGGTTTTTCTTACACTTTCCGAAATTTGATATAAATCATTACTACTTAATGCATTAATTCTTAGAATGACTTCATCAAGTGTGGTCGTATTCTTAATGTCAAACCAAAAATCATTCTTAGTATCTTTTAATCTATTTTTCATTGCTCCAACATCCGTTGATATAATTATCTTTCCTGCAGCCATTGCCTCTATTCCAACTAATGGTCCTGATTCTTCGAGTGATGAAATTATCAAAACATCAATTTTTTTAAAAAAAACACTAATAGAATTAGACTCTAATAATCCGATGTAATGAATTTGTGGGTTTCTTTCAGTTTTTTTGAGGATTACTTCTTTTTGTTGTCCATCTCCTGCAATGATAAGTTTATTGTTGCTTTCCATAAAATAATCAACTAATGGAATTACTCCTTTTTCTTCGCTCAATCTACCAATAAAACCAAATATTAAAGGTTTATTTTTATTAAGCGGAATATCTAATAGTTTTTCTTCATTTAAAGTGCACTGATCAACTAATTCATAAGGTAAATCAATCTGCCTATTTATGTTTTTTGCATTTGCGTTTGAATGATGAACAAATAAGTCTATTTTTTTTAAAAAAGCAGAAATATTTTTGCCTATTTTCCCAATAGTTCCTGTTGTTCTAACTACGCATTTTATTTTATTTGCATCACAAAAATCTATTATTTCTGCAAGAAATTTTGTTGTTAATTGCACTGGTAATATTACCAAATCTACTTTTGATAATTCTTTTTTTAGAATATCTAAATATAGATTATTTAATTCAAAAAACTTTTTTACTATACGGTTACTTATATAGTTATAATTTTTATCCTTTCCTTTTTTATAAAGCTTTGAGAATGTACTTAATGTTTTAATAAAAACATTTTTCTCGTAGAGAATTTCTTGTATTGAAGTCCATTCTAAACCATTTATATCTTTTAAAGCAGCAGATTTATTTGTTATATATGTTGTTGATAAAATAGATACATCGTAATCATTCATCAATGCTTTTGCGATGATGTTTACTTCGACTTCTCTACCACCAACATCGGTAATTGGTCCTAGTATGACTATTTTTTTTTTCATTTAATAATCAATTTATTCCTTTTAATAATTCAACAACAGAAACCTTAGATTTTATTCCATGAAAAAAGTATTTCTTTAAAACTGATAACTTCTTATAATTATTTACCTCTTTAGAATACAGTAATAGATATTTATATGCTTGATAAAGGTATGGACTTACGCTTTTATCATCAAAAGAAATTAAATTATTTTTAATTATTGACCAGCTATCTAAAAGTTTATCTAAATCTTCTTTTGTACGTTGTGAACTTGTATTTCCTTCATGTATCCTATATCCAACTAACAGTTCTGAAACCATATTGATTTGCGGGTTTTTTTTCAATATTTCTGATAAAAATACGGCATCATCATTTGGACTGTCAATCCATTGGATATTTTCAATTAGTTTCTTTGGTATTAACCATGATGCAGTTGCAATAAAACCTCCTTTACCAAGTTTTTTAATAAGAGTTTCTGTTGAAATTAATTGATCAGTAAAAATTTCTTTATATGGGAATTTATATTCTTCATCAAGCGTTATTTTAAATTTTTTCCATTTTGAAATTGAGATTGTATTTATTGATTGCTTTTTTAGTTCAATTAATTGCTCTTTTATTTTATTTTTATACAATAAATCATCATAATCAAGAAACTGAATAAAATCTCCTTTAGCATATTCTAACCCTTTATTTCTCGCATGATTACGACCAACATTAGACTTAAGGAATACCAGTCTTTCGTCATCAACACCCAAATACTCTTTACAAGACTCAACAGATAGTTTACCGTTACAAACAATTATTACTTCAATATTTTCATATGATTGACCTATAACACTAGCAATACATTCACTAAAATATGATGATGTTTTATGTATTGGTATAACAATTGAAACGAGCATATTAACCAAAATATTTATATAATAATTTATATAATATAGTTTTTGAAATTTTCTTATAAAATTTATAATTATTCGAATTTATTTCCTGAGATAATTCTCTTCTTTCTTGCTCCAAATCCATTGGATTTCCTATTTCATTTAAAAAAGAGTTCGTATTGCTTTTAAAAATAGTATTTATGCTTTTATAATACAATTCTCCCTTTTTTGCCAAATTATCCATCAATGAATTTTCATGTTTCCGATAGAAAAATAATTCTTCTGGAATACGATAAACTTGATTGTCTTTATTAAGTAATTTTAACCAAAAATTCCAATCTTCAAAAAGGATTCCTTCTGTATAGCCACCAACCAATTCATACTCTTTTTTTCGATAAAGTGCTGATGTAAAAATCATATTTTTAACTAATAGTTTTTTATATGAATATTTTGGCAAATTCCACTTTCTATTTGCAACACCAAACATAGCAGCTTCACAATAAACCAGTTTTAATTCCGGATTGTTTTGAATTATATTAAGCGCTTTCTCAATATAAGTATTATGTATTTTATCATCAGCATCTAAAGGCAAAATATATTCTCCTATTGCTTTTTTAATACCAATATTACGTGCTTTACTAACTCCACCATTCGCTGTTTCAATATATTTAAATCGCTCATCTTTATCTACCCATTTTTGTGCAATCTCTCTTGTATTGTCTTTTGAACCATCATTAATAATAATACATTCCCAATCATCATAAGTCTGTTGGGCTAAAGATTCCAAGGCTTCAGAAAGGTATTTTGCTTGATTATAACATGGAACTATTATAGAAACTTTCTTCATAAATCAATAATCATTATAAGTCTTTTACATTTTTATTCTTAACTATTCGCAATAAAATCCTTAACCATACCGAATTCAATTTTTGAGAAACCCTTGATGTCTCTAGTTCCTTAAGCATCCTAAATCTGTTTTGATTTAAGATTTGCTCATTACTTTGTAATGACTTAATATCATTTGTAAATAAAGGAAAATATTTGGTTAAAACATCAAGTCTTTCTTTCTCTATTTGTTTTCTATTGTCCTTTAAACTTGACATTCCTTCTGTTTCAAAAACAGAAATTGTTATGTCTAAATGTTTATAATTTACATTATATTTACATAATGCAACTATAAAAAATTCCCAGTCTGATACTATTTTTAATTTTTCATTATAATAAAAGATTGTATTAAACAGTTCCCTCTTAATAAATGTTGCTGGATGTGGTAGAGATTTTTCGTAAAAAAAACGAAACGATAATTTATCAGGATAAACATATAACTTTTCTGTATTATCGCTTTTAAATATTAGATTACCGTAATAAATATCTAATCCAAAATCTAACTCTTCTACAACCTTATTTAATACATTAGAATCAACTAAAACATCTCCACTATTTAAAAATAATAAGTAATCACCTTTTGATTTTTTGATTCCTTTATTCATTGCATTATAAACTCCTGTATCAGGTTCACTGATACTATAAGTAAGATTAGTTTTATATTTTTCAATTACCTCTTTACTACCGTCAGTGCTGTTACCATCAATAACAATATATTCAAAACCTTTATGAGATTGTGAAACAACACTTTTTATGGTTTTTTTTAAACCAATTGCATTGTTATAATTAATTGTTATTATTGAAATCATCTTTCAAATTTATGAAAACTTAATCTAAATGTTAAAATCTATTTTTAATTCTTTTTATTCGGTAATGGATTGACCTCTCAATTTTTTTTAAGAAAAACAAATACGACCTACTATCAAAGAAATTTAAAAATTTTAAACGCTGTTTTTTCACGAATTGTTTCTCTTTTATATCATCAATTTCCGTAATTAATTTCTCAAAACGATTAATAATAGTATTCCATAAATAACCATTATATTTCTTTCTGTATTTTTCATTATCATAAAGAAACATATATCTCTCTATAATGACTTTTTGATTATGAATACTTGTATTCCCTTGCCATATTCCACCTGAATGAATTCTATATGCTGACATGTTTTCGTCCATATAACATAGTTCTCCATCGTTGGTAATTAATATATCTAAAATAAAATCTGAACCTATTTTAGAAAAATCATCTAATCTATTTTTTATTGCATTTGCTCTAAAAACCAATGAACCTGTAGAATAACTGCTATGTAAACTTTTTAAGCATTCTTCTTGTGTATAAAACAGTTTATCAGTATCCTTAAAATATTGTTTTTCAATTATTTCACTATCTTTATCAACACAAACTGAATTATGAAAAGATCCAACTGCTTTAGGTGTTTTTTCTAAAAAATCTATTTGTTTTTGCAATTTTAGTGGATCTGTCCAATAATCATCTCCTTCGCAAATTGCTATATATTTTCCAGATGAAATCTCCAAATTTTTAATCATATTATATCTTCCTGTTGGCTTACCAAACATATAGACAACATCATCTCTGCTGCGTAAGGAAAGTTTGATTTTTGATGGATGTTTTTCAGCATATTCTTTACATATTCTCCTTGTATCATCACTGCTCTTATCTTCTCCTAAAATAATTTCAAAAGGAAAAGTAGTTTGTTGCATTAAAATACTGTCTAAACATTCAGCAATAAAGTTTTGATGATTATATGTTTGGACGCATATACTTACATGTATTTCGGGATTATCAGAATTCAACTTTTTATTTCCTTCAAAAAATTAGACATCAAAACTTCACTATTTTTAGATAAATCAGTTGATACATGCGATTCAAAAACCATTTCTTTAATTTGAGTTTCAATAAACTCTATCTCTAATTTATCATCAAATTGTTCAAAACGCTTTTGAAGTGTTTTTACAAGGTTAAAAGGGTTTTCACAAAACTCATCATAAGAAATATCTATTTTATTTTTATTTGGAATACTCTTAAGCCCTTTTTCAATAGCCTTTTGTGTATAATATACTTGACCTACAACTTGCTCTTGTGGTTTTTTACATTTTAAAAAATCATATTCTTTTGGTTTAAACGAATACCATGTGTCAATATTATTAAAATATTTTTCACGTGCATTGAGCAGTGATTGTGCATTAGGAATTATATCTCTTTTAAGGTTGATAAAAATAAACTTATCATAAATAGAATGTAAAAACGGAATATTCCAATTTAACATCATCCCTTTCATAACAAGAGGTATTGAGGTTAAATTTTCAAAAGCTGAAAGTTTATTTATGAATTCATTTGTATTAATTTTTGACAATTCTTTTGAATTTAAATAATTTACTTCGGATTTTGAAAAATCAAAATATTGTCTCCAAAAATACCAAAATTCACTTGGAGATTCTACTCCGTACGTTTTCCCAAGAGTTGACGAAAATTTTTTATCATTCACTCTAAAATCCAATTGATTTAATGGGTCAAAGTCGTATAATACTTGTTGAATTTTAATTCCTACATAAGGATTCTTGTAAAATCTTGCTATAAGATTAGTTGGATATGAAAAATTTCCTAATTGAGATAAGTACTGCAACAACACAGTAGAACCTGAACGAGCACAACCCATAATTAAAACTATTGGGCGCTTTGGGCGCTCTAACTCTTTAAAAAAAGAACCTTGCAATTCATTGTTTAATTCTTCTAAAACTTTTTCAAGGTTGTTATCTTTTTGAAAGGCTTTTGTTATGTTTTTATTACTATTCAATTTATATTTTCTTTTAATACTTTTAATATAAAATTCATGTCATCTATATCATATCGATGATCTAAAGGCAAAGCAATAATATTTTCAACTAATTCTTTTGTAATGCTATCTTCTTTATATAATCCGTTTAAATTTGGCCAGTATTTCGGCACATATATCCTGTTTTTTATTAATTTATTTCTAATTTCTGAACCATTATCAATATACAAAGGATAACATAACGGAACAGTATCATCAGAATAATGAATAGGCAATTTATTAAACTTTTCTAAGTAAGAGTGCAATACTTCAAAGTTCTCTCGTCTTGTTCTTCTCTTCTTATTGTAATTAATAGTCTTCAATATATTATTTGTATAAGAAGACATCAATTGAATTGGTAAACTGTTTAATTTTTTTTCATTCTGAATAAAATCTGCGTAAGCCTTTTCTGATCCTAATTCTTTTCTTTTTATAAGATGAGATATTCTATTTTTTGAATTTGCAGTTTCATACAAACTTGTATCAATAATTAAGTTTGTTGACAGGTAACTTCCGTCTGGAACTCCAAAAAACTTTCTTGGTGAATAAAAAGTGTCTATATCAACTATTGGTTTATCAAAAAATGCTTGAGAATTATCAATTATTAAGTTTTTATATTTTGTTGCTAGTTTTTCAATATAATTCTGTTTTATTCCAAAGTAATTAATGTATAATAAAACTTCATTTTTATTTAAAAAAATCTCTTCTTCAATTTCTAAATTTTCATTAACATTATAAAAATCAATTGATATACTCAATTTTTCTATTGGTTCAATTATAACATTACAAAAAAATGATGGCAAATATATTTTTCTTATTTGCCTATGTTCTAATATAACTTCTAGTGAATTTCTTCCACTGTTAAACTTATAAAGATTATTATAATATTCTTTATCACACTTATCTAAATCTTCAGATTCAAAAAAACCTCCAATTGCTTCTTTATATGATTTCATAATTATCTAGCATTTTTAAGACTTCTTCTTTAGAATTAAACATTAGTATATCGACAATTGACAACCAAGGAATAAATACATTTTCAAGTTGCTTATATTCAATTTTTTTACTTTTTATAAAGTTTAATGAAATATTATTTTGCAAAAAATCATTTTTATTATATAAATCTACTCCTCCAATTGGATTGTAATAATTAGAAGCAGATAATTCCTTACAAAGTGCTATTACTTTATCTTGAGATTTTAGGCTATGATCGATAGAAATTTCTGAAGAAATAATTATTTGTGTATTAATGCTTAAAAATTTAACAATCTCATTGATTGAAAAAAAAATAAATTGAAATAAATTAATTTCTGAGTCATTAAATATTTTTTCTATTAATGGGGAAACTGTCTCAAAATATGGCGCTTTTTTATAATCATTTTCTATCTTCCTTAATATTTTACTCTTATAAACAAAAAAATCTACACTTAATTCACGCTGATTTACATTTAAATAATCTGAATCTTTTTTTAGTGGCAGTGAAAACAAGTAATCCTTTCCGTTATTTAACAACCTATTTCTATGTATCCAACCTTTCTTTGTAAATTCTATATTATCATAAACAACAAACTTATCAACAGCATTAATCAATTGAAAATATCCAATATAAGGTAGAAAATAAGGTTGCATTATAGCTAATTTCATAAATGCTCATTTATCAAATTACAAATATTTAAAACCTTATGTTCCTCTAAAGCATAGTATAAAGGTAGGCATAAAACTCGTTGAGCTATATCTCTAGAGATTTCACAATTTTGATTATCTACATACGGCAAGGTATCTAAACTTGGGTAAAAATAGCGCCTTGGAAAAATACCTTCATTATTTAACGCTCTTAATACTTTTAATAAATCGTTTTCTGATTTGAAAATAACTGGAAAATATGAGTAATTCCAATCAGTTTGCTCTCGTAGTTTTAAATATCTAACATTTTGTAATT
>JAKITY010000041.1 GCA_021647835.1 Flavobacteriaceae bacterium
TTCAAGGTAATCCACACGATAGTAAAACTATCGAACCTTTATTAGAACAGATGCAAGAAACTATAAATTACAATCCTAAGGAATTAATTTATGATAGAGGCGGAAAAGGACAAAAGCAAATAAGAAATACAAAAATACTAACACCAGATTACAAACCTTTAAAACGAGATACTGAATATCAAAAAAGAGTTAAACGAAAGAACTTTAGACGAAGAGCAGCAATAGAACCTGTCATTGGACATTTAAAAACAGATTTTAGAATGGGACAAAACTATCTAAGCGGTAAAGATTCTCCTCAAATCAATGCATTTTTAGCTGCAACTGGTTGGAATCTAAAGAAAATGATGAAGAAATTGAAACTTGAACTTGAAAAAATATTTTCTAATTTGTTTTTGAAATTTTTAACAAAAAATCTGACTTTTAAATATTAACTTTATAAGGAACGACTAATTAGGAAAGCAACTAAAAATGGAGATATAGACAAAACTTCATTAGCAAAAATGGAAGACCGAAATTTAATGTATAAAGGAATTGAACAAATTTACGGAACTCAAATAAAAGGACAATCAAACAAAGAAGGTGAATGGATTTACTACTTATGGCCAGTAAAAAATATTGATTCAGTAAATATTTTACGTAAAAATGTTGGTTTTGAGCAATCTATTGAGGAATATGTTAAAGAAAAAGGTGTTGATTTCAAGTTATATAAACTGAATGAATTAAAAGATCTATAAATATTCTTACACAAACCGTTCAACATGGCATTTTAAAATGAATAAAGTACCTTATGATAAATTAAGAATAAAAGAACCTAAACTCTATGACATTAATTAAAAAAAAATCCAGTTTGAAAACACGTTTTATTGTATTAGCACTTACTCACTTATTATTAAGTTGCACAGAAAATTTACCCGAAGAAAAACAAGTAGCAACAAGTAATCCAGATGAAATTATTGAAATTTATTTAAAAAATGGAGCATGGAAACATAATTATCTAACTAGAGAATGGGGCGAATGGATTGATAAAGGTTTAGAAAAAGATTCTACTATCGCATATCTATGGCAACAAAAAGCAATGCCTTTATGGAAAAAAAGAAAGTATGAGTTAGCACTTAAATATTATAATAATGCCGTAAAATATAATAGAGAAAGATATTTGTCTAGACGCGGATTCCTAAAGTGTATTTTTCAAAAAGAATATGCTAGCGCATTAATTGATTTCAATACCTATAAAAAAGAGTATGGTTATACCTATGAGCAAGATCATTCTATTGAATTTTGGATTGCCATATGTCATTTACAATTAAACGAATATAATAAAGCACTAAACGTTTTAAAGAATGAAATCGAAAGTCAAGAAATCGAATATGGAGTAGGTTGGGTTCATTACCTAGACCGATTTTATTTAGGCATTATATATTACGAATTAGAAAATTACAAGAGTGCTATTATAGAATTTGACAAAGTACTTAGTGAGTATTCGACTTTTTCTGATGTGCAATATTATAAAAGTATATGTCTAAATAGATTAGGAAAAAAGGAAAAGGCAAAACAATTAATTATTGACGGTACTTTAAATTACACAAAGGGAAATACCTTTACAGAAGGTAGTGTAAATTATGAACCATATCCATACCAAGTCACTTGGGAATGGGGAAATGCAAGTTCAAGGATTAAACACCTTTAAAAATCAAGAACAACGCTTATCCTATAATTCTAAAATTACATGTTATGTTCAAAAAAACAATTCGCTGCAGGTTCTATAATGTCAACGACTGATGATCTCTTAAAATGGCAAAATGCTATAAATACAAACATATTAATTACAAGAAAAAGTTTGGAAAAGGCAATCAATGGTTCTACTCTAAATAATGGAGAAGAGATTGCGTATGGTTATGGTTGGGGAAAAGACAAAGTGCAAGAATTACCTGCTATTGCACATGGCGGAGGAATATTTGGCTATACTACTCACGAAATGTATATGCCTGACGAAAATATTTATGTAGTAACTTTGACAAACTGTAACTGCAAAAATATTTCTGGATTAACCAAAAAAAATGTTGCTTTAGCAATAGGAAAACCATATCCGAATAAAAAAGATGCTATTTCTTTAAGTACTGCAAAATTGCAAAAATGGGTTGGAGCATATCAGTTTGACAACGAAGTTGTATGTCATATCATACTAAAAGACAGTCAATTATATAGTTTACGTGAGGGAGGAAACGGCGAGAAATATGAAATTTACCCGTTGACGGAAAATCGTTTTATATTTGAAAGTGGTGATATTGAGTATTTATTTTCAACAACTAATGAAGGGAAAAATCAAACGATTTTTAAAGTCAGAGGAAAAGAATTTATAAGAAAACCTATCGACAAACCACTGCCAACCGCAAAGAAAGAAATCCAATTATCGACTGATATTTTAAAACAGTATATTGGTAAATATGAGTTGCAACCTGGATTCATACTCGATGTAACCGTAAAAGGTAATAAAATTTATACACAAGCAACTGGCCAACCAAAATTTGAGATGTTTGCTGAGAGTGAAGATCATTTTTTTCTTAAAGTTGTTCCCGAAAGCATTGAATTTACCAAGAATGATAAAGGAATTGTTGATGTTTTTATCTTAACTCAAGGAGGACAAATAATACCTGCGAAAAAGATATAATTCAATTATATTAAAAAACACTCATAATATACTGTTTTGGCGTAGTTCCGTATTTCTTCTTAAATGCTGATATAAAGTGACTTGCAGCACTATAACCAACTTGCAGACTTATCTCTGAAACATTGTATTTCTTAGAAAGTAGCTGCTTTCGAGCAAATTCTAGTTTGTAATCTAATAAAAAAATAAATACTGATTCACCATAAATATGCTTAAAACCTTCTTTAAGTTTAGATAATGATAAGCCAATTTCGTCTGCTAACTTTTGCATTGACGGAGGCTCAACCATATTGTCGATAATAATTTGTTTTGCCATTTTTATTTTCTCAACATTATCTTCGTTTTCTAAAAACGGACAACCTTGCGCATCTTCGTTACTTTTCCTAAAGTACAAACTCAATACTTCATACGTTTTTCCTTTTATGTAAAGGTCATTCAGTACATTATGTTTGTCAAAAAATTGGTTAAGGACTAAAACTTCTGAAGGTGATAAATCTTTTTTTAGATAATATTTTTTGTCTTTATTATCATCATTCAAAAAAGGAATTAAATCTGATACTTGAGAAAAAAATGAATGGAACATCTTTATACTCACTACAAAAACCAAATATTTACCTTTTGACCCCAAACTCAAGTTAATTTGCAAATCTTGATTTGGATTGTATAACAACATCGACTTCTGCGATTTTACATCTTGACTATAATATGGACCATAATGTAATTCTGCATCCGTATTTAAACAAAAATGCATTTGAATAAAATTGCTACTTACATCTTTTACATACTTCAAAATCTCATTTGTGGAGTTTTCAATTTTCAAAACACTAAATCCTTCTTGTATAATAATTTCTTGAGTCATTTTTATCGATACTTTTTAAACCAATACTGATACTTTATTATTGATCAATTCTTTATAACACGCCAAAGATACTTAAAATACTGACTATTTATATAAATAAATAAACTTTTATTTAACGAAACTAATAATTCTTTAAGCGTTATTTTATTATAAGTATTGATTCTACTTTTGCCTAGATTTTAATTTATAATATGGCAAGACGTATAACATTAATACTTTTTATTTGTTTTTTCGGAGGGTTTTTAAGTTACTCACAAGAGATTCAGGCTGTTGTGAAAGACTCAACAAAAGTCAATCAACTAGATGAGGTCATTATTTCTGCTACTCGAACTGTACGACAATTATCTTCTTTGCCTCTTCCGGCACAAATTGTTTCAAAAAGAGAAATAAAAAGTATCAATGCTATCCGTCTAAATGATATTTTAAATGAGCAAACAGGTCTCACAACTGTTTCTGATTTTGGCGGAGGTGAAGGTATTCAATTGCAAGGTTTAGATTCTCAATACACCTTGATTCTTGTTGATGGAGTTCCGTTAGTTGGTCGTTCTGCTGGAACTTTAGATTTGAGCAGAATAACCGTTGGAAACATCAAGCAAATAGAAATTGTAAAAGGTGCATCTTCAAGTTTATATGGTAGCGAAGCGCTTGGAGGCGTTATAAATATTATTACTAACACTCCTAAAACTGGTTTTAAAGGGAAGCTTAATTATAGAATTGGAACATTTAATACGCATGATATTGGCGCATCACTAAGCTACAAAAAAGAAAAACTTGGAATCAATACTTTTATTAATAGATATAGTAGTGATGGTTATGATTTGATTAAAACCGACAACCTTAATACTGTTGATTCGTTTAGTAACTACACCATCACAACTAAAGTAAATTATCAGTTTAGCAAAGATACTGACCTATTTGTCTCTGGAAGATATTATACACAAAATCAAGACTATAATGCTTCATCAACTTTAAAAGGTGAAAGCGATATAAAGGAATGGAATACACATATAAAATTACGTCACAAATACAATAAAAAATGGAGTAGTTATTTTGAGTTTTACGCAACACGATATAAAGCGAACGAATATTTAGACAATACAGATGATACAAGATTTAGCGAAGACTTTTTTAACCAATTATTAGTTCGTCCAGAAATTAGAGCGACTTACAATCCAACTGATAAATCTTCTTTTATTGGAGGTATTGGATTTAATCACGAAACATTAGATAGAACAGATTTTATCGCAAAACCTGAATTTAATTCGCCATACATCTATGCGCAATATGATGGAAACCCATCAGAAAAACTAAATATAATTATTGGCGCTCGTTTTGACAGTCATAACGAATACAAATCTCAATTCAGCCCAAAAGTAGCAGTTTGCTATGAAATAAATGATAAAATTTCCTTAAAATCATCTATCGGATATGGATTTAAAGCACCAGACTTTAGACAATTATATTTTGATTTTACCAATGCAACTATTGGCTATACCATTTTAGGGTACAATGCTGTTTCTTCTGTAATTCCAGCGTTAGATGTGTTAGGGCAAATTTCTTCAATTATTGTTCCTATTTCAGAGTTTAATAACGAATTGAAACCTGAAAATTCTATCGGAATAAATATTGGCGCAGATTATGAGGCTACTTCTACCCTAACCTTCAATATCAATGCGTTTCGAAATAATATCAATGATTTGATTGATACACGAGTTATTGCCAATAAAACTAACGGACAAAACGTTTTTAGTTACTATAATGTCAATAAAGTTTACACAGAAGGCTTGGAAGTTAATGCAAAACTGAGATTGAATAATCAACTTAAAATATCTGGAGGTTATCAACTATTATTTACCAAAGATGAAGGTGCTGAAAGAGCATTTGAAAACGGAGAGGTATTTGCACGATTAACACCAAGTTCTCCATCATTTCAATTAAAAAAAGAGGATTATTTCGGGTTATACAACCGTTCAAGACATATGGCAAATATGAAGGTGTTTTATATAGTTTCGAAATGGAATCTTGATACAAATATTCGCGGAACCTATAGAAGTAAATATGGATTATTTGATACAAACGCCAATAACTACCTTGACAAATACGATAATTTTGTTAGTGGATATGTAATTATTGATTTTGCAATAAATAAATCATTCAATAAAAAATACGCCCTTGGTTTTGGAGTTGACAATTTACTTGACTTTACAGACTCTCAAAATATCAGCAATATTGCTGGAAGAATCCTTTACGGAAAACTAAATATTAAATTTTAACAAACAATAAATAAATCCAATTTAAAATGAAAACAATTAAATTATTAGTAGTAGCAATCGCATTTATCGGCTTTACATCTTGTGATGATGATAACGACATGCAGTTAGTAGATACAACATCAGAAAAAATTTCAAACTTACATGCGCCACAACAAGGTGGAACTGATCAAATGGGAAATCAATCACCAATTTCTGGAGATTTTTCAAAATTTGATTTCGCTACAGGATTAACAACAACAAGCGCAACAGAATGGGATATTGCCTTTAGAGGGACAACTATTATTATAAACGGAGGTATTTCTTTTGGCGCAACTGATGAACCAATAAGAACAGGAGAATCAGCAGTTTATATTGCAAGCGGAACATTGGCTTCAGTAACTGGTGTTGATGTAGATTTATTAATTCAAGATTCAATAACTGGATATGCGATACTTACTGGTAGCAACAATGGATGGTACACATACGCAGGAGCGCCAACGCATTTAATTGCTCCAACTCCTGGAAAAATTCTTGTGATTAAAACTCGTAATGGAAGATATGCGAAAATAGAAATATTGAGTTATTATAAAAACGCTCCTTCAAATCCTGATGCATTTGTTGATGAAGATAATTATTATACATTTAACTATGTATATCAGCCAAATGAAGGGGTTACTGAATTCTAATTCTTTTAAAATTATTACATGAAAAAAGCCAAACTAATTAAAGTTTGGCTTTTTTCTTTCTCAAATATTATTAAAATTCTATTTCCTTATGCGAAAACTTTTGTGAGTTTCTTTTTTCCTTGGATGAATTGTTTTTTGAATGATTCTAATGTATCAAAAACAAGATTTTGTTGATTTTCCATTAATTTGAATCCGCCTTCTAATGCCTTAGAAGTAACTTCTTGCCATTGTTTAGCGGCATTGATTGATTCTGTAACAACTTCTTCTGTATTGTTTAATGCAAACTTATTTGCATCTTTTACTGCAGTTTTAGTTGTATTGATTGCATTGTTAAATTTTGTTGTAATTCCTGTGTTTTTTGTTTTTTTTGTGCTCATCTTAATATGTTTTTTAGAATTTTAATCTCTTATTTATTTTCTTTAATTGCAATTCTTGCTTGTGCTTTCCAATCAGAAGTATTGTAAACTTTTGTATTGATTCCAGCCAAAGATAGTGCTGCATCGATGTCTTTAATTGCAATTTTTGCAAGTTGCTCATACGATGTAATTCCAATACTATTTAAAACTTCTTCCATTTTTGGACCTATTCCCTTAATTGTTTTTAAGTCATTTTTTACTGATGATTTTACAATTACAGGTTTTTTAGCAACTATTTTCTTTTTTGCTACTGCTTTCTTCTTAGTTACTGTTTTCTTTTTTGTTACTTTCTTTTCTGTTTTTACAACCTTTCCAACTTTTTCTTTTACTTCTTCAACAACATCTTCAGTAAAGTCTTCAAATTTATCTTTTACATCTTCAAATGCTTCTGTTGCTTCATTTTTAAGTTTAAGACCCATTTTCTCGGCCTTTATAACCATTGGATTCTCTGAAATATCTTTTTTGAATTTAGCAGCCATTTTTTCAGCCTTTTCAACTAATGGGTTTTCAGTCACCATATTTTTTGCCTTATCAAGCATTGTTGAATCGTAACCAACCAATGTTTTCAATCTGTTAGTTCCTAATTCTACTTGACCTTTAATATTCTCAGCAGTTTCAAGAAACATTGCAATTTGTTTTTTTGTTAATGGCTCTGATTTCTTAATTAACTTTGAAGTTAATTTTTGCCACTTTTCTCCTGCTTTCACAGAAGTTTCGATTGCTTTAAATGATGCATCGACTAAATCGTTATTGATTTTCTTTACTACAAATTTTGCTTTTGCTAATCTGTTTGTTTTTTGTGTTTTCGTTTTTGTTGCCATGATATATTATTTTAATTCGTTTTTTATTAATTATGGTGCAAATATAAAATGAGTGAGTTACAACTGAGTTACAATGATAAATCTCGCTTTTTTTTTAACTGCTTTTAAATTATAGTGCAAATATAAGTTGGTGTAGTTACAACTGAGTTGCAAGTGAAAAATGCTTTGTTTATTAATGAATAATGTTATTCCTGCGAAGGCAGGAATCTATAAAAAAGTAGTTTGAGATTACTTATTAAAATCGTGTGGATTCTGTTAAAAGAGTTAAAATATTTTGAACTAATCTATTTTTCCTTTCACCCTTAACCCAAAACCTTTCTCCTTTAACCTATCTCTTCAATCTCTCTAAGCAATTTTTTCGTTTCAGGAAGCGGATCAATACCATACTCTTCATCCAAAACATCTACACATTTTTGGTAGGTTTTAATTGCTTGAGGCCTGTTTCCTTTAGCAATGTAGGCTTGCATCTGAATACGATACGCATCTTCCCAAGTCGCATCTATAGATAAAGCGTTTTGTGCTAAGCGAATACTTTCTATAGGTTTCTCTTCTAATAAAATTTCAGCAAGTGTAATATATGCGCCTAAAATTAAGATTTGTATTTTTTCTCGTTCTTCGGATGACCAATCTTCATATACGCGATTTGGAAGATAAATTCCTTGATATATTTCAATGGCATTCTTGTAGGCTTCTTTTGAAATGGTATTATTTGTTCCAAAAGATTCATTACCTATAATAACATACTTCTCAAAAGCCTCCACATCAATCCATACTTTTTCGGTATTCAATTGATAAGTAACTCCTTGACGGACTATATAGATAGACTCAACTCTTGGCGCTCTATTAGGTTCTAATATCTTATTAATTCCATGCAATGCAACTTTAAAGTCTCTATCATCACCATCTTCCCAAAGATGATCCATGATTTTTTCTCTGTGTAATGCGTGACGATTTCTATTAGAAATAAAATATTGAAGCAATTGTACGGTTTTGTCTCTTCCCCATTCTTTAGAATCAACCTTAACGCTATCGCGCCAAAGTCTAAATTGCCCTAAAGTTTGAATGCGTATAGCAGCATTCTCTTTAAACAACTTTAATTTATCTAATTTTTCTTGTAGGTGGTCAGACATGTAGAAATCACTTCTTTTTACTAAGGTTTGCCACTCTAATATTGAGTATTTTCATTTCTTTTGCCAATTGAGCAATAGAATCTTTAATATCTTTAAAGTCTGATTTTGAAGCACTTCTCCATTGATCAATATGTACCTTCTCTCCTATTTCATCGCCAATATTACCAAGTTGTTCCTGAATTTGTGAAATGTGCTTTTTTGGGTCTTTTATAGCTTCCTTAATTACTTTAGGTCCCATTTCTTTTAATGTATTCCACACATTCAAACTTTTATCTAAAATGCTTTCTTGTTCTTCTGATGAATGATGACTTGTTGCTTCTTCGGTAAGATTTGCTAACTTTTCTCTCATAAAAGTAAGCGCATCATTAAAATCTGAAAAATTTTGTTCATCTCCTCCTTGCACATGCGATATTTTTCCGCGCCATTGTACCTTTGAATCTCCATCTTCTTTATATATTTTCTGATGAAAACGCACCATAAACGATGCTGTATCTAATTTTTTTGTCATAATTGCTATACTTTTATATTATATTTTTCAATTTTCTCTTTTAATTTGAATCTTCGTCAGTTCGAGTGAAATTTTGATAAAAATTTTATATCGAGAACTTTTTTAGCTAAAATTACTGTCACATCGAGCGGAGTCGAGATGCTCGATACAATTTTTAATCATTTCATTCTTAAAAATCACTCGAATTGACGTAATATAGTTTTATCCTGGTTCTTCCTCCGAACCAATATCAATATTTATAAGACCTCTAAAGGCATCAGCGACCGTATTACCTTCATAGAGAACTTTATAAACCTCTTCTGAAATTGGCATCGGAACTCCATATTCTTTTGAAAGCTCCATCACCACTTTTGCTGTTTTTACTCCTTCTGCAACTTCATTCATTTCCTCTATAATTTCATCAAGTGTTTTTCCTGTTCCTAATTGAAAACCAACATGATGATTTCTACTTTTAGAACTCGAACACGTAGCAACTAAATCTCCCATTCCTGCTAATCCTGCAAATGTTTTGCGTTTTCCTCCCATTGCGACACCTAATCGTGTCAATTCTGACAATCCTCTGGTGATTAATGCCGATCTTGTATTGTCTCCAGCATTTGCTCCATCTCCCATTCCTGTTGCAATTGCCATTATATTTTTTAATGCTCCTCCAAGTTCACATCCAATTACATCATTGTTTGTATAAACTCTAAACAAGCCAGAATTAAATACAGTTTGTAATTCTTTGGCTATCGTCTTATCAACCATTGCAATAACTGCTGCTGCTGCTTTTCCTGAATGAATTTCTTTTGCTAGATTTGGTCCTGTCAATACTCCTGCTGGATGTCCTGGAAGAATCTCTTTAATGATTTCTGTCATTCGCATTCTAGTTTCCATTTCCAACCCTTTTGCTAAACTGATGATTGGAACCCAAGGTCTTATGTATGGTTTTGCATCTTGTAATACTTTTCTGAAATTTTGAGAAGGTATTCCCATAACAATTACATCTGCATCTTCTACTGTCTCTTTTATTGAAGTAGATGCTTTTAAATGCCTATGTAATAGTGCGCTAGGCAAATATTTTGAATTTGTGTGATGCTCATTAATTTCATTAACTGTCGCTTCATTTCTAGCCCATATTGTTGTCGGACTATTCCTTGCCGTTAATGAGGCTAAGGTTGTTCCCCAAGAACCTCCTCCAAGTACTGCTACTTTTAGTTTCATAATTTTAATATTTAACTTTCTAATTCTTTTAAAAATAGATTACGTACTTCTTCTACGTACATATCAATATTCTTTGTTTTCCATTCTGATGTATCTACAGGATCTAAAACCACGACTTCTATATGTGTAGGTTTAAACATTGTACTTCCTTTTGGCGTTGCCATGTATGCGTTTTTGATAACTACAGGAATTATAGGAACTTGACCTTTTATGGCTAAATAAAATGCTCCCTTTTTAAATTTCCCTAAAGTTTTACTTCTACTTCTTGTTCCTTCAGGAGCAATTGCAATAGAGATTCCGCTTTTTAAAGTTTTTGCTGCAAACTCCATTGACTTTAAAGCCTTTGTCTTATCTGACCTGTCAATAAAAATAGCCCCTAAAGCCTTAAATAATGGACCTACAGGAGTCATTTCTAACTCTTTTTTTGCGATTCCTGTAACATCTTTTCGCAATAACTTCATAATAATAATCATATCAGCCGAACTCTGATGATTGAAACAAAAAACTGCAGGTCTAAAATCTTCTAAATTATGTTTCCCTTTGATAGCAATATCTAAACCAGCGAATTTTGCTCCTAAATCTCCCATACTTGCCAACGTTGTATTAATGGCTTCTTGTTTAGACATGGTCATGGCTCCTTTTACCAATCCTTTTAAAATTGATGGATAAATACTCGATGCAGCCATCATTGTTCTAAAACCATTGATAATAGGTTTCTCATTCATTTCTTTAAAACGAAGTATTGGCCAATCATTTTCAAAAGCAATTTGTGAAAGTGCACTGTCAGGATTGGTGGCAAAAGGCTTTCCAACAATTTCTAACAACGGATAATCATCAATACTATCAGTATAAAAGAAACTTTTTGACAAATCTATATCATTTGCTTTGGCAAATTTTCTTCCAGCATTTGCCTTTCCTTCTCCCCAACACATCTCTTTTACGTTTCCTGTAAATTTTCCTTTTTTGACTTCCATTTCGGTACAGAAAATATCTGTAATTCCTAATTCATTTGCAATAGGGTTTACTTGATACGATGTTGCTGCAGAAATAATGACAACTTTGTGTCCTTTTTCTAAATGCGATTCAATCAATATTCTTGATTCTGGATATATCGTATTCTCTAAATGATTCTCGTAAACATCGTGTCCTAATTTTACAAAATCTGATTCTTTTAACCCTTTTATTCCTAATGCTGATAACTTTGTAAGTACTTCAAAATCTCTATTTCCAGACGCATAGAGTGTAATTGCCGCAAATTGAGAAAGTAATTCTTTTGGTGTAGATTTTCCGCTTAATACTCTTGATTGCATAAACTTTTTAGCCGAAAAATCATTAATTAGCGTTCTGTCCAAATCAAAAAATGCAGCAATATGTGAACCTTCTTCTTGCTCCTCAACTTGATTATAAATATCTTCTAACTCTGCTCCAGGAACTGTTTCTATCAATTTAACCTCTTCCTCAATTGATTCTCTATCACTTTTGACTTCCAATTGTTGTAAGAAATTCAATCTACGTGTCAAATCGTCAAACAGGTGTATCCAATTTTCTATTTCCTTATAATCTATTTTATTATTTATAGGTGTTAGTTTGCTGTTCTTTGCAAGGCGCAATGCACTTGTAAGAAAAGGCTTAGAAACACTATCTAAACGACTAATTCTTGATTGCCAATGCAACTCCTTTCCTTTAAAAATACAGAGTTGAATGAATTCCTTATCTACAAACTTATCTTCCAAATCCCAAGTATTCAAGGTGTGACAGACTACTTTGTTGGCTTCTAAATAAATTAATAATATTGCCTTAGAAACAACTAATTCTTGTTTTGAAAGCAACCCAATTATATCTCCTTCTGGATCGGTAATAATACCTCGCCAGTTCTCATCAAACAATGCTAACTCTGCTTCTATTTCGCTACTAAACTGTGGTTTATTGGTATAGAAAAATTCGAATTTAAAAACATTACGCAGCGACATTATTTCTTCCCAAAAACGAAGGATTCTATTTGGTGACTTATCATCTTTTATTTTTGCCAACGCCATTTCTATAAACGCACGATGATACAAATGACCTGAAGCCATATTTGCATAATATGTTGCCGATAAAAATTCTGTTGAGGCTAAATTATATTGAACTTTATAACCGACCTTATTTTTCTGGATGATTCCTGCTCCGAGTAATAAATTTATCGCTTTTTGAACAGTTATACTAATGTTGTTTCCTCTATCAATTAAAACATCTTCTTTGCGTTGCCCTATATAATTCATCAGTTTTAAAACATTGAATTCTAACTTTTTTTTGGTCAATGCAAAATTATTGAGCAATACGTTACACACCAAAGAAACTGTAGTTACAGGCGTAATCATATTTGCTTTATGTATCAATTCGAAAGCAAAACGAGGCAATGTATTTTTGTCTGAATAACTATCGTCTTCCATCTCAGGAATAATTGCATTTTGATGTGCTCCAACTTCAACTGGATCTCCAAATCTAATGGCTGCTCTACCAAATTCGTGTCCTAGTTTCTTAACATAATTCACAAATGCATTTACAGATTCACCTTTCTTTTCCTTGCCTTTACCTTCTTCCGTCATTTCTTTTACATCAGGAATCAAATCGTAAACAATAGAAACAGGAATGTATTTTATGGGTTTTGAACTTTCTCGTTCGCCTTCCATAATATATTTTAATATTCCCATTTGTGGATATACTATTTTACCTGTTCTTGAGCGAGTTCCTTCAATATTCCAAGTAAGATGATTTCCACCTTCAATCAAACATGAAATATAATGGCGTAATGCTACTTTGTATATTTGGTCATCTTTAAAGCTTCGGCGAATGAAAATCAAGCCTGAACTTTTCCCTAATTGCTTGAATCCAGGAAAAGCCAAATTGATTCCTCCAAAAGTATAAGGAATTGGCATTCCGTAGCGTGCAAGTGTTGATACCAATACCGCTGTATCTAAATATGTTTTATGTGTAAGAATAAATGCAACTGAATTTTGTCGCATTAATTTCATCAATTTCTTTATCTCTTGAGGGTCAATATCAATCTTATTGTTATATGCTTTAGAAATCAAATATTGAAATCCACGAACAGACACCATACTTCCCATAGGATGCTGCTCTGCATATAATTCCTCAATACACAAAGCGCCTTTCTTTTGTACTTCTGCAAGGTCTTCTTTCTGTTCTTTTGCAATTTGTTTTAATTGCGCTTGAAACTTAAGATGATTGATGATTTTTTCCATTTATATTTTATGTATTTACAAAAAGTTGAGTGAATTTAGAAGTGCCTTTTTGTTTCCAAAATTTAGGAAAGAATAAACTTTCTATTTTTCTAACAACTCCTTTTTGTTCTTTTCTGTCAATATTAGAATTTAGCGCATTGGCTACAGTCAGTAGTACCGTTGCATTGGCTCCTAAACCACAATGACTACCAAAAACTTCAATGTTTTTAATATCTTTTCTTAGCGTTTCAGCTTCCATGCAATGCTTCCAAGGCACTAATCCATCTGTTTTTGTATAAATACACGTAATTGGTACACTCGGAATTTCTTCCAGTTCTTTCAAAAACTTTTTGTTACGTTCTTTTAAGGTTTTTCCTCTTAAAAACTCCAACACTCTTATTAATGGAGTTTCCATATTATTTACTCCCCAAACTGGTGAACCAATGGTAATCAGTTGTTCTACCTTATCTGGATATCTATTTGCGATTATCTTTGCGAAAATTCCGCCTCCACTCCAACCAACAAGACTTACTTTTTGTTGATGTTTTTCATAGATTTCGTCTAATCTTTCTACTAATTTTGGTAAATATTTTGAGTTAATCATATTTACCCCTAATTCCCATTTGTAGGTTTTAAACCCTACAGATTTTAAATACTTCCTCACAAAGGTTGTCGAATAATCATTCCCTAAATAAGGAGGCATCAACAAAACAGGTTTTTTCTTACTGTTTTTATGTTTTGGGATAAAAGGGTATATAAACGCCATTGACGTCCATTCTACTAATGACCTTCCTTCTAAAAGCATATTATATAAAGGCGGAGAAGCAATTAAATTATTGATACGTGTTACTTCTTCTCTAAAATGACTAATCTCTTTTAAGATTTTTTCATCGATTCCATTTTTAGATATGTTCTCTGTAAAAACTTCTTCTAAAATTAAAACCAACGTAATATAATCTCTGTCTGGACCAAAATCTTCACATGCAGAAAGGCATTCATTTGCCAATTTTCTCAAAGGTTTCTTATCAAGTTTTACAGACTCTATTAGTTTATCTACATGTTTCTTAAAAGGGTGTTTATCTATTTTTGAAGAAATCAATTGTTTTGCTTTTTTAAGTGTCAATCCATTGGCTACAGCCATTAAAACGGCAAACTTTACAAATGATTTATATACTATTCTGTTACTCTCCATATTTTAATTTAGGGTTTCTATTCGTCTATTCAGCCAAGATATTACATCTTGTTCTACTTCTCCTCTATTCGTTTCATTCAGCATTTCATGTCTTCCTCCTTTATATAGCTTTAGCGTAAGGTCATTAATTCCTGCTTTACTATATTGTTTTACAACTCTTTTGATACCTTTTCCCATTTCTCCAACAGGATCTTTATCTCCTGAAAAAATATAGATTGGCAACTTCTTTGGTGTTGCATTAAATGCTTCCTGCTTGTTTATTTCTTTGCTTCCTTTTATAATATCTATAAAAACACTTAAAGAAAAATCTGCAGTTCTATATGGGTCGGCTTCAAAAAGATCTACTTGATGCTCGTCTGTGCTTATCCAATCTAACTCTGTTCTATTTGGTTTGAAGTTTTTATTAAATTCAGAAAAAGAAATAGATTTTAAAAACTTATTCTTTTTATTTCTACCTCTAAAAGTCTTGATAAAATTTGCGCTAACCAAACCTACATTCCCTATTCCTTTCATAAAACTTGCCGTTCCAGACAAGATAAGTGCATTTAAATCATTACCATATTTGGTGACATATTTTCTACTCAAAAGAGACCCCATACTGTGACCAAATAAGATTATTTTTTTATTCGGATGCGCATTTTTAATTAATAATGTTAATTCTCGCATATCTTCAACGGCATCATCAAAATAATTTTGACCTTCATAAACGCCCATCAATTCTTTTGACTTTACACTTTGACCATGTATTCTATGATCGTTGGCATATACTTCGTAGCCTTGCTCTTGCAATAGTTTTGCAATAGGTTGATAGCGTCCTGCATGTTCGCCTATTCCATGAGAAATTTGAACAACGCCTTTAAAGTTTACTTTCGAACTTGCAGACCATTTGTAATAAAAAATGGCTTGGTTATCTCTTGTAATAAATGTATCAGTAGTATAATTCATTATCTGTTTAAAAACTCAGAAATTAATACTTTTAATTTTTCAACATCCTTTCTAGTTCCTTTCAATTTTATTCTTTCTTGAATAATCAATTCATCTAAAAGTATATTTTTTTTATATAAATTATATAAATTCTCATCTTCAATATGCAAAGAAACTTTTGGAGTTTTTGGTTTTCGCTTTTTTATGACACCTTCTTTTTTAGTGAAGTCTATCTCCCAATAAATCTCTGTAGTATTTGAATTTACTCGAATCTCATACAAGCTTTTATATTTTTTTACAAACTTAGGGTTGCTCTTACTGTATTTTTTTAATGCTGTAAAGAAAAGTGTACTTTTCATTTTTACAACAGTTGGTATTGTTTTCTTTTTGCCTCTTTTCTTGATAATAGTTTCCAATTCATTTGCAGATTCTCTAATATATCTTGAAAACTTACCAACGTCAGGCATTGTAGTTGCATCAGTAGTTGTGGTGATTGTTACTTGTCCGTTGTAACTAAAAGCTGCAATAATCAACCCAAATCCATCTACTACTGGAGTTAATCCAAATAAAGAAACAATCTTATGTCCTTTTATGTACAGTAATCCTCTTGGTCCTGGAACGTTGGTAATCGTTACATTAAATGGAGGTCTGTGTAATTCTTTGATATTGTATTTACTGTACAATCCTGCGGCAAGATTTGCCAAACCAAAAGGGACAGAATCTGCCATTTGAGCAAGAGACTTTGCTCCTACGGCTTTGTGTTTTGTTTTTCCTAATTGCGTTTGTTCTTGAATATATTCCAAACGCTCAATAGGATCTTCGATGTGTGTAGCAATCTGAACCAACATATTTGATATCTGATTATTCATTTTCTTGCTTTCAGCACTGTCTTTTACACGTATTGAAATCGGAACATTGGCAACCAAAGGTTGTGTTGGTAGTTTTTCTCTATCTATCAAGTATCTTCTAATTGCTCCTGCACATATTGCTAAGATTACATCATTGATACTTACATCCATTAATTTACGGAGTACATTTATCCTATCAAAAGATAAAATTGCAGTTCCCCAAGTTCTCTTTGGAGATATTGAACCGTTAAATATCGTTTTCGGAACAGGAATTGAAGGTTTACTATATCCTTGACCGTTTATTTTCTTTGACGCTTTGCTTTTTAATACCGAAAAAACTGTTTCACTTATCAGTTTAGGAAGTTTTAACGGATTCTTAAAAAATCCTGCTGTACTTTTTAATAATAATGACAATTCGTCTGGCAATGGTTCTGGTTCATATTCTTTTGGAAATGCAGGTTCTATATCTTTACTTTTATCATCTGTATCAAAAAGAATTCCCATAAGCCCAACTCCAGAACTGCCATCAATCATCACATGATGTACTTTAGTTACAATTGCAACGGAGCCTTTTGGTATCTGTGGAATTTCATCCAAACCTTCTATAAAATGAATGGACCATAAAGGGCGTCTCAAATCTAAAGAACCACTAAAAATAGAGGCTGTAGATTCTCTTAACATTTTCCAATTTGAAGGGTCTGGAAGTTTTAGGCGATTTAAATGCAAATCCAAGTCAAAATTTGGGTCATCAACCCAATAAGGGAAGTCTAAATTCATGGGTACATTCAAAAGCCTTTTTCTGAATTTTGGTATTAAGTGTAATTTTGAAGCAACTGACTTCTTAAAATCATCGAACTTTAAAGAGCCTTCAACAATAATTACACTTCCTACGTGCATTGGACTCTTTGGAGTCTCGGCATATAAAAAAGTAGCATCAGAAGCAGAAATTTGTTGAATATTTATATCTCTAGAATCTTGAATAATATCTTTTATATCTATCTTTTTTGCCATTGATTATATTGTTTGCTTGTGAGATTCACAACTTGCAATATAAATATTTTTAATGAGAAATTAAAATGTACTCAGTAGGATTATTTTCATCTAATTATTAAAAATAATTTTCGTTTCCTTCTATTATAAACAGATTGTTCAATCTTGTTTTTCAAATAAATTGAGACCTCTCTAAACAGCTTACATTTACTATCAATACTCATATTCTGCTGTTAAATTCATAGCAATCAATTCTATATCTTTGAGTTTTGATTTCCTTTTTTGTTTTAAAAACTGTTCTTTTTCTGTAATAGACTTTAATATTTCTAAAATTTTATTGTAATTTACTTTAAAGTTGTTCATCTATTTAATTGTTTGACATTCAAATAGGCACTTTCAGAAGTAAGACCAAAAGATTAACTTTCAGAAAACAATTAAGTAAAAACGCTAAAGAATTAGTTTTCCCTGAGCGTTTTTCTGTTTTCTGATGTTATCTTTTAAGAGTTTTGGC